>JBDNJH010000185.1:0-5662 GCA_041687875.1 Flavobacteriales bacterium
CTATTTGGAGATTCCTTATTCATGACAGCCGTTGGTTCTGATGAATTCAATATTTATCATGTAAATGATTATTTAAAAACAAAAGACTGGAGAATGAACGGTCAGCAACACCCGAACGGATTTCACTTCTGCATCACAGGGCCTCAGATTACCAACCCAAATATCGTAGAGGAATTTGATAGAGACTTGAGAGCCGCAGTAGAATATGCCAAAGTACAGAAAGGCGAACCAAAATCTGCCGCCATGTATGGTGGAGCAGGAAAAGAAATCGACCCATCTATGTACATGCCAATGCTTACGGCTTACACCGATGTAACGCAAAGCACTTATCCATTCTAACTTCTATCTTCTAACTCCTGTCTCCTAATCAATGTCCGATTCCAATTCAAAATGTGTTCTATCCATCGATCTCGGTTCTAGTGGTCCTAAGGTTTCCATTGTAAATGAAAAAGGAGAAATTCTTGCCACGCGGTCTGGCATGTTTAAGAGTATCTACGTAAAGGGCGGTGGAGTAGAGCAGAATACAGAGGAATGGTGGACTCAGATTCTGCAACTTTCCAAAGAAGTCATTGACGAATCTGGCACAGCCAAACGCATTGTGGCCATAGGCAACTGCGCGCAGTATTTCAGTTCAATTCCTGTTGATAAGGATGGCAATGCGGTGCATAACTGCATTATGTGGGAAGACTCTCGTGCCAGCAAGCACATCAGCAAAGCAATGGGCGGTTTTCCCTCCATTATGGGTTACAACATTTACAAACTGTTGCGATGGCTTAATTCGGTTGGTATTCCGCCTATTCTGATTGGGGTAGATGGCAGCAGTCACATGCTGCTAATCAAGAATGAAATGCCCGAGGTTTGGAAGAAAACCTACAAGGTTTTGGAACCGTCCGATTTTATCAGTCTGAGGCTGACAGGTAAATTTCAAACAAACGAGAATAACGGCTTTGCTTATACCATGATTCGCAAGGCGTCTTGGAGCACAGGAACCTACAACAAGAATCTGATCAAGTATTTAGGGCTTGATATTGATAAGTATCCTGAAATCCTACCAGTTGGCGCAGACCTCGGAAGCCCCACAAAAGAAGTTATCGATTACCTCGGTATTTCCTCAACTGTGAGCGTGTTCTCGGGCATGCAGGATACCACGGCCTGTATGCTTGGCGGTGGCGCTTTTGACCACCTTGATACCGTTATTGAAATAGGTACAACCCTCAACACCGGAGTGGCGGTAGATACACGCATCATCGATATTCTGAATGGCATCTACTCTGTAAGTAGTGCAGTACCCAATAAATACATCATGGTGGGCGAACCGGGTGCAGGTGCCAAATCTCTCAATTACCTGCTCAATAATTTTCTGCGCGTTGACGATTCCTTATCGAGAATCAATGAAGAAACGGACGACCACCACGCGAAAATTGCAGATCAGATGGCCGCCAAGTCGCCCGTTGGAAGTAATGGTGTTGTTTTCTTACCATGGATATTTGGGGCCACGTTTCCCGAGCCCGATGTAAACATGCGCGGAGGCTTCATCAACTTAAGTCCAGAGAACACACGCGATGATATGATTCGCGCCATATTCGAGTCGTATGCACTCAATTTTAAATGGGTGCTGCAGACCAAGGAAAAAAGTCTGAAGGCCAAGATTAAGAAGGTCAATTTTACAGGTGGCGGTGCCATGTGGGAAGCGGCTCCTCAGATATGTGCCGATGCCTTGCAGATTCCCGTGCATCTGATGGATGAACCCCGACAGGCAAACACAAAGGGCGTTGCCTTCATGTGCTTCAATAACCTAGGAATAGTGACTTATGACGAGATGAAAACCAAACTCAAGGTGAGAAAGGTGTTCTACCCTCAGAAGGAGAACTTTGCCTTCTACGATAAGCAGTTGAAAATCTTCAAACAGTTGTTTAAGAAGATGCGGCCGATTTTTGCTTCGCTTAATCAGTAAAGCTCAGTTTTTTACAAACCACCCCTTTAGCGAATTTCCAACTCCAAAGAGGGTCAATTTCCAGTTGATGATGTCTTTGGCCATGCCAAACGCACAACTTACTGGTAACAAAAAGCCACCCCCGCAAGCGCGAAAGTGGCTTCTAATCACGGAATGATTAGGTTACTTCTTATCTCCCATGTGCTTTGCTGCAGCCTCAACCGAAACGGTAATGGTGGAGCTCATCTTCTCGCCATAGCTCATGTGCACGCCATTGGCAAATTGCATGGTTAGTTTGTGCTTTCCTGGAGCAAGATTGATTGTAGTTGAAAGTTGTCCTTTGCCGAAATGCAGCATGGTAGAATCTGCTGGCGGAACAACCATTCCTGCTGGGCTAAAATCGTGGTCAATGAGTAAGTGGTGATGGCCTGTGTTCTCCGTAACCGCTCCAGCTGGTACAACTTCCATTCCTTCTACACCAAACTCAATGGTTAGCGGTGATGTAACGATTTGTCCGTCTTTCAGGTTGGCAAAGAAAACTCTTTGACCATCGGTAATATCCTGTATCACAATCCCTTCGGGTTCAACACCGTGATTATGTCCATCGTGGTCGCCATGGGCGTGTTCTTCGGTTGCTTCTTCTGCATGATCTGCATCATGCGCGTTGCTTCCACATCCGGCCAAGAAGCTCATTACAGCTACTGACATCATCCAATATTTCAAATTCATTTTTTTCATTTTATCCTTTTTTGTTTCGTGTTTCAATTTTCGTATTTAATCAAATACAACCTCCATTTCAACCCTTCTGTTCTTGGCTCGGCCTTCTTTTGTGTCGTTCGGGTAAGCAGGCTTGGTTTCTCCGAACCATTCTACAATAAATTTATCGGTGTTTACTCCTTTGTTCTTTAGGTATTTAGGAACAGCTTTAGAACGTTTTTCTGAAAGAGCCATGTTGTTCGAATCGCTTCCAACATTATCTGTATGTCCTGAAATGCGCAGACGATAATCTGGTTTCTTCACAAGAAGCTCAGCCAATCTGTCCAACGATTCGTAGGAAGATGCCGCAATTACATCGCTGCCTGTTTCAAATTCTAGATTTTCAAAGGCGGTATTCAAAACTTCTTGCTCTTCTTTCTCAATAACCGGACATCCTTTGTTCTCTACTGGCCCTGGCGTACGTGGACATTCGTCTTCAAGGTCAATCACGCCATCACCATCCGTATCCTGATAAGGGCAGCCACCATTGTCAGCAGGGCCAGGAACGTCTGGGCATCTATCAACATTATCGAGTACGCCATCCGCATCGCGGTCTCCCCACGGGCAACCTTTATTCTCAACTGGGCCGGCTTCATTCGGACAATCATCCTCATTGTCTAAAATGCCATCTTCATCTCTATCACCCCACGGGCAACCATCATTTTCTGCTGGACCGGCAATCTCTGGACAAGCATCAATGTTGTCTGTTACACCATCAGCATCAATATCGCCCCACGGGCAACCTTTGTTCTCCTCTGGTCCCGGAACATCAGGGCATTCATCTACATTATCGGTCAGGCCATCTTCGTCCTTATCGCCCCACGGGCAGCCACCGTTCAACTTCGGCCCAGCCTCGGTTGGGCAGTTGTCAACATGGTCAGGAATGCTGTCAAGATCCGTGTCAGGGCATCCTTGATAAAGTTCCAGTCCGAACTGATCGGGGCAGTTATCGACCTTGTCGGCAATGCCATCGCCATCGCGGTCTTTGATGCCTTTATCCTTGTAATTGACCACGAAGTTTAGCCCACTGTGGAAGTGTGCATTTTGAGAATGCTGAGGAATGATTGGGGCCAAAATATTGTCTAAAGCCAGATACCACTGCACGGGCCCAAGGGTAAGTGCAAATCCAACTCCGAAATTGGCGAAGCTTCTCGCATTGTACATGTAACTGCTAGAAAGATGGAAGATGGTTCCGAACTTGTGTGTGTAGTTTAGGGCAACTGCCGGCTCAAAATGTGTTTTGAATATCTCTCCATAAAAGTCTAACCCAAGTCTATCTTTCTCAGTGAAATTATACGCACCGCTTACATAAATCTGCGAACTAAGACTTGTGCTGTAGTTGTTTTCTGTTTCGGTCAGCGGAAAAGCAGCTTCAAGCGTATCTAAAAACTCTGCAAATACATTGGCACTGTCTGGTTGGGTAAGGTATTGCGCAAGATCTAATCCTCGATACGTAAAATCAGAGTTGCCTATAGTATTATTGTGCGTATTGTCTTTCCAAAAAATCATGCCCAAATCGTTAGCACTTGCGGCCACTTCCCACTTATCGTCAATCAAATAATGGGCTCCAATATTGAAGGCAAAACCGTGGTTTCCGGTTAGGAATGATTTATACGAAATGTCATTGCCAATATTGCCAAAATCACCGAGCAGACCAGCAGAATTCAAAGTCACATCGGCCTTAGCCGTGATGTTGTAGTTGTTCGGGTCTGTGTAGAGTGAAAGTCCGCGGTTTTCTGTTGAAATGTTCGTTTGCCCGTTTAAATACTTTACCGTAATGCCTACTCTAAGTTTATTATCGAGCAATTTTCGCGCATAACTTACTCCATATTCGGTGTAAACAGATGCGTCTGCATTCATTCTCTTGAGGTCGATGGTTTCGCCTAAATAGGCTCCATTTCCTTTCCAAATAAAGTTGAGTAGCGACTTTGGCAGCGCCATTCTACTGGCAATTCGCTGGCTAACGTTCACATAAATGAAGTTGTTTTGCTGTGGGCCAAACGTAAAACTGAAGGAGAGTAGGTCAATCTTGGCATTTACCGATAGATAATTTGTCTTGCCCATTTTGTCAAGGGTATTCTGCAAATCAATGTAAAGCGAGTCGTTCGCATCTCTCTTTATCAATTGAGAATAGGTATGACCGCTATAACCCATCGTAATGTGATTACTAGAAAGCGCTGGAATCCCGATATGCCATTTACTGTCAGGTACAAAAGCAGGGTTAATGTACATGCGCTGCGGAACGAGGGTCATTCCCTGCATGGTAAAATCGTACTGCGCTTTTGCTTGAAATGAGCACACCACAAGGATGATCATCGCCAAGAAAGAAATACTTTTTTTTAAGGTAGAATACGCCATGGTTGGTTGGTCTGGTCGTTGCTTAGTTCAGTTCTTAAAACTCATCAATGATGGTAGGGTCAGCCTTGAGTTTTAAACGGAGTCCAATGTGAACTTCAATATTGTCTTCTACGTAAAGTTTGATGTTGCGTCCTGCATCGTCTGTAGAGGTAATGTCAGAAGAGATGATGAGATATTTTGAGTCGAAAAGATGGTCAATTCGTTGACGGTCAAGCTCAACATCGTTATTGGTTTGTGTAGCTGAAATGGTTTTCCCATCGGCATTTACTGTGCCAGAACGGATGATGTAAGAACCATCGGTGAGTATAGAGTCTATCAGGAAATAATTTTCATCTGCAAAGTAAACCTTTAGTAATCCATCAATCGGGAAATGGCTAACAGTATTTATCCGAAGAAGTCCTTTTTCTACATTATCAGCAAGCGTATTTACATCGTCTAACGAAATTTTAACCGTGTCGATGATGGTGAAATGATTGGAAAATCCCCAGAAAGGAAGTTCTACATCAGCCACAACTTCAACAGAACTGTTGGCCTGCGCAAAATTGTATGCAGGGCCGTTCGGGTTGACAATGGCAGAAAAATCATGGTGCAATGTGCCGTATTTATCATTCACAA
>JBDNJH010000186.1:0-10054 GCA_041687875.1 Flavobacteriales bacterium
GAAGATAAGATGGCGCAGATGATGCCAAGATCTAGTGCAGGGTCATCAACCTTTAATCCGCCAGTTATGTTGAGGAAAACGTCTTTTGAACCCAAATTGAACCCGCATCGTTTTTCAAGAACTGCCAAAAGCATGTTCAGCCTTCGCATATCAAAACCTGTGCACGAACGCTGAGGCGTTCCGTAGACTGCCGAACTAACCAAAGCTTGAGATTCAATCAGCATAGGTCGAATACCTTCCAATGTAGCCGATATGGCAACGCCACTCAAAGGTTCATCTCTATCTGGAACAAGAATTCTGCTAGGGTCGGAAACGGCTTCAAGTCCGGCCGATTTCATCTCGTAAATGCCGAGTTCAGGTGTCGAGCCAAAACGGTTTTTCACTGCCCGAACAATGCGATACAAGTGATGTCGGTCGCCTTCAAATTGAAGCACGGTATCTACCATATGTTCCAAAATTTTTGGCCCTGCAATGGAGCCATCTTTGGTGATGTGGCCTACTAGAATGACTGGAGTATCCGATTCCTTCGCAAAGCGTAGAAACTCACCTGTGCATTCACGAATCTGAGACACACTTCCGGGAGTAGATTCTATCAATTCAGAATAGACAGTTTGAATGGAATCCACTATAATCACATCGGGTTGCAGTTTTTTAATCTGCTTAAACAATTTGAAGGTTGATGTTTCGGTAAGTATGTAGCATTCGGCATTGCGAATACCAATGCGTTCGGCTCTCATTTTTATCTGTCCTTCGCTTTCTTCGCCAGAAATGTAGAGCACTTTTTTGCCCTTCCAATTGAGCGCTAATTGTAGGAGTAAGGTGGATTTTCCGATGCCTGGCTCGCCACCAATCAAGGTTAAACTTCCAGGCACCAACCCACCACCAAGCACACGGTCAAATTCAGAATCTGGCGTTAAATAGCGTTCTTCGGGATTAGCCTCTATCTCATTGATAGACCTGATCTCGTATTGCTTTCCAGTACTTCCAAGTTTTGGGGTTGCTGATGCTGCAGATTTCGTTGAAACGACCTCTTCAACGTAGGTGTTCCATTCGTTGCAAGACGTACATTTTCCTTCCCATTTTGGAGAGGAGTGTCCGCAATTCTGACAGAAAAAATTTGTTTTGATTTTAGCCATGAATGGCCAAAGATGAGGAATTAGTCAGCGCGCTCAAATTCGCGAATCACATAGCTGCCATTGCTTCCCAATTGGTCTGTTGTTGATAGCCTCATGTGCTCGTTGTTGACTTTGTCAATCGTCCAAGCACCATTCGATAGCATCGAATTAACATCTACTGTTGATACGGATTGTGTATGTCCAGAAATTGTAACTCTAGCATCAAGAAACTCCGTTGATGTTTTGTATTGAGCCCTTCCCGCAATTTCAGGAGCGTTTGGACTAGATGGTTGATAGCGAATAATGGTAAGTTCACCTCCTTCAAACTGCCAAATGTATATATCGGTGTTTGAAAGGTCATTTAACCAAACAATTCTCCAGTTCCCTTCCAATTTTGAAATTTCTGTTTGAGCGCAAGATGAAATCATCAACGTCCAAAGGAAAAAAAGTGGAGCCGTTTTTTTAAGCAAAAAGATCATGCAGATTTTTGTTAGAAACGTAAATATAAGGACTTGAACTTAATTGGTTGCTATCGGCTTTTTATTGAACATTGGCATCAGTATCAATGACAGTGCACCGAAAACGATGATCATGGCTGTCTGAGCTACCCAAATAATCCATCCCATGGCAAACCCGGCCTCGTACCCTATGCCATAAAGAGCAAGCGTTTGGGCAACTGCAACGGGGTAAACTCCAATACCACCTTGAACCAGAACGATGCTGAAACTGGCCATTACGAATGAAGCTAGAACGGCCGAAATTGGTGCGGTGCTCGTTTCTGGAAGAGCAAGAAAAGGAACGTAATACATGGCCAGGTACATGAGCCAAATGAATAACGTATGCGCCAAAAATGCCCATTTCTTTTTCATTTTAAGAATAGAGGTAATGCCTTCAAACATACCCACCATCAGCCCTCTAATTTTAGCTATAATCTTATTTTGTGACCTCATAAGTATGCGCCACCCTACAATGGTTCCGATTAACACCACGCTCATCACCAATCCAAGCTTTATTACAAGTTCTGTTATGGAGTTTTTTTCAAGAAAACCGTTTAAAAGTCCACCAATTGCTTCTTTAAGTTGAGTCAGTTGGAGGATGAAAACGGTTGTTACAATCATCATAAGCACAAGCATATCAGCTACGCGTTCGGCTACAACAGTTCCGAACAATTTTTCAAAAGGAGCTTTCTCATATCTAGAAACCATAACGCAGCGCCACACTTCGCCAAACCGTGGTAGAATGATGTTGGCCACATACCCAATCATTACGCCAAAAAAGTTGTTGACGAACCTGTTTTTATAACCAAGCGGTTCAAGCATAAAATTCCATCGGTACGCGCGACTAACGTGGCTTAGAACTCCAAAGGAAACGCTCAAAACAACCCAGAAATAGTCTGCATTGGCGAATGAGGTCTTAATCTGCGTTAGCTGGTCATCTGATAATTGAGTAAACTGATACCAAATGACATACACTCCAATAATGAGCGGTATCACTACCTTGAAAGTACTGAGCAGCTTCGCTTGCAATTCAATCGGATTAAACGAGTGAATTTGTTGCCGTATCTGGGAAAATCAGAGTGGGTTTGAAGGCCTTTGCCTCTTCAAACTCAAGGCTACAGTAGGAGATAATGATGATGATGTCTCCAACAGCGACTTTTCTGGCCGCAGGACCGTTTAGGCAGATACCGCCTAAGCCACGTTTTCCAGTAATAACGTACGTCTCAAGACGTTCGCCATTGTTAATGTTGACGATTTGCACCTTTTCTCCTTCAATAACATTTGCAGCTTCCATCAAATCTTGGTCGATGGTAATACTGCCGATATAGTTAAGGTCAGCTTCTGTAACTGTAACGCGGTGAATCTTGCTCTTTAAAACCTGAATATGCATGGGCGCGCAAAAGTAATTATTTCACTCTCATGTTATCTATCAACCTAACCTCTTCAATATACACGGCAATACATGCTTGAATGGCGTCAGAATCATCTTTTATGGGTTGAAGTGTTTGAGGGTCTACCAATTCTAGATACTCAAGGGTAATTCCTTTCAAGTTCATAATAGACGCAATTGATTGTTCTAGAATTTCAGATGCCGAAAGGTTTAAGGCTAGTTGATTTTTTATTTCTAACAAAATCAAATTGATGGAACTTGCAATTCTGCGGCCATCATCAGTAAGCCGAACATTTCTGGAACTCATGGCTAGTCCAGTTGATTCGCGTTCTGTAAGACACGCAGCAATTTCCACATTATAGCCCAACTTGTTGGTCATGTGCCTGATGATTGCCAATTGCTGAAAGTCTTTTTCACCGAAAAAAGCTGCGTTCGGTTGAATGAGATCAAATAGACGGGTTACCACTTGCACTACTCCATCAAAGTGCCTAGGTCTATTCGGCCCTTCCATTCGTTCGTCAAGTCCATCCATTTCATAGTGTTTCGGCTTTGTGGCAGGATAAATTTGCTCAGCACTAGGAAAGAACATGGCGTCAATTCCTTCCGATTCCAACAGTTGTCGGTCCAATTCAAACGTCCTAGGATAATTCTGAAGGTCAGTTGGGTTGTTGAATTGCGTTGGGTTAACAAAGACCGATACCACTACTTTATCGCATTTCGCTTTTGCAGCTTTGATTAACGAAATATGACCTAAATGGAGCGCTCCCATGGTTGGGACAAACCCAATAGATTCGTCATTGCTCCTTGTTGAAAAGGAATAATCAGACATTTCTTTTGCGGTTGTGATGAGCTTCATAAAGGTGTAAGTCAGCAGCTGCAAAGCTAAAACGACCACTTGATAAAGTCAAAAAAAAAGCGTATAAGAAATTGTCGGCCATTCCGAAAGCCTCGTCAGCACTTGCTTTCAGCGTGGTTTATTTGTAAATTTGCACTCTATTTTCACCCTAAAAATTAAAACATGTCGCAAAAAGAAAGAGTGCTATTCGTGTCTCAGGAAGTTGTACCATATCTACCAGAATCTAACATAGGAAAAATAGGAAGGCACTTGCCTCAAGGAACTCAAGAAAGAGGTAGGGAGATAAGAACTTTCATGCCCCGTTTTGGCTGTATCAATGAGAGAAGAAATCAATTGCATGAAGTGATTCGCCTTTCTGGAATGAATTTAATCATTGACGATACCGATCATCCATTGATTATTAAAGTAGCCTCCATCCAACCAGCTAGAATGCAGGTTTATTTCATTGATAATGAGGAGTATTTTCAACGTAAATTCTTCCTTAATGGAAAAGACGGAAAGTTCTTTTCTGATAATGATGAAAGAGCAGTTTTCTTCTGTCGTGGGGTAATTGAAACAGTAAAGAAATTAGGTTGGGCTCCAGACGTAATTCATTGTCATGGATGGATGACTGCACTTCTGCCGTTCTTTATTAAAACCGTCTACAAAGACGACCCATTGTTCGAGAACGCCAAGGTTGTTTATTCGGTTTACGATGATGCTTATGAAGGTGCATTGGATTCGCGGATGTCAGAAAAGATAAAGTTTGACACTCTTACCGATAAGGATGTTTCCATTTTTACGGATGCAACACACATGGCGCTTACCAAAGCAGCCATCAAATATGCTGATGCAATTATCATTGGTGATGAAGAATTGAGCCCAGAAACAGCTGCGGAAATCACAGGGGCAGACAAACCTATCTTGAATTTTCAGGATGATGAAAACTATTTGGATGCTTACTCGGAATTCTATACTGAGATTTTGGCAAATGAATCAGTTCTTGCTGATTAATGTCTGATTACAATTCTTGTACAATATATTTGAAAGCGGAGGGTTATCCCTCCGCTTACTTATTTAAAAAGGATGACTTTTCGTAATACCGCAGCATTTTTTGGTCTGCTGACCCTAATCATAATCGCTTCTTGTAAAGAACCTGATGGAATAGGTTTAGACGTGCTTCCTGAAGGGGAGGAAATAGCTATCGCTTGGATTGACACGTTCACAATAGAAGCAAGAACAATTCTGTACGATTCAGTACAAACATCTGGCCTATTATCTGGCACATATCTTATTGGAGATTTTGGAGACCCAATCTTCGGAAGGGTGCAATCGGAGCTTTTTATGCAATTTAAACTACCCAGCACCACCACTGAGTTTGACAACGATGCAGAGATTGACTCAATCATCTTAAACTTGGCATACGTGGGCTCCTACGGGTCAACCGACAAGTTGAAGGGAACAATGACTTTCGGAGTATTTGAGGTATTGGAAGACCTGTACCCAACAGGTTCAGGCGACAGCGTATATTATTCTAACGCGTCACATGCGGTTTCTGCTACTCCGTTGGCGGTTCATCAGTTCAGACCAGATCTTTTCGCGGATATTATTTCAGGGATTGACACCATACGTCCATCCTTGCGTATTCCATTGGACAATAGCTTGGGTACGCGAATTCTTCGGTCAGACAGTTTAGCATCTAATGATGTATTTCTTAATGAATTTAAGGGGTTAAATATCAAACCGATGGATGCCTCCATGCCATCTGGATTCGGTTCTATTCTATATTTCAATGTGGCGAGTTCATTTTCTTGGGTCAAAATGTACTACCATACAAGTACTGCAGATTCGTTGTTTGTTAATTTTCTAACTACAAATTCAGATGGAGTTCATACAGCTTTTCGTCATGAATATGGACCAACGGCCATAGAACCAGCCATAGCCGATAGCACGGTAACTGGGGCAGAAAGATTGTATATTCAATCAATGGCTGGAGTACGGATGAAAGTTGAATTCCCAAATGTTAGAGACCTGAGCAACCTCGGTGCAGTAGCTATCAATAAAGCTGAGTTGGTCGTGCCTTTGGATATTGATGTGGTTACTGAATTCGGGGTTCCACCTAGCTTACAGCTGACCGTTATTGACTCTAGCGGAAACCCCATTTTTCCCGTAGATTTCTTTGAAGGGTTAGATTATTATGGAGGTGTTTATGATTCAGATAAGAAGCAATATGTGTTCAACATTGCACGGCATCTTCAATCACTTCTCAATTCTCCAGAAAAAGTGGATTATGGTCTGTACATTACCAATTCTGGAAATGCGGTCAACGCAAGAAGAGGAGTTTTCAATGGGCCTCAACATCCTGATAGACCAATGAAACTTAGAATGACATACACCATAATTGAATAAGCATGTGTGGTATTGTAGCTTATATAGGAAAACAAGAAGCGTATCCCATATTGATTAAGGGGCTGAAGAGGCTAGAGTATAGAGGATATGACAGTGCAGGAATCTGTTTGTTGAATTCAGGACTGAACGTCTATAAATGCAAAGGGAAAGTGGCTGATCTTGAAGCCTTTGCCTCCTCTAAGAATATTTCCGGAACTGTTGGAATTGGCCATACGAGATGGGCAACTCATGGCGAGCCAAATGATGTAAACGCACATCCGCATTATTCTGGAAACGAGAGATTGGCACTGATTCACAATGGAATCATTGAGAATTATGACCCATTAAAAAAGGAGCTTGTCAAACGTGGTCACGTATTTAAAAGCGACACCGATACCGAAGTTCTAGTTCATCTGATTGAAGACGTGCAGGCCAATGAAAACCTTTCTTTGGCAGAGGCAGTTAGGGTAGCCTTGACCCAAGTTGTTGGGGCTTATGCTATTGCGGTAATGGATAGAGATGACCCCAACGTTATCATTGGAGCAAAAAAAGGCAGTCCAATGGTTGTGGGTATTGGAAAAGACGAGTTCTTTCTCGCTTCAGATGCCACTCCTATTATCGAATACACAAATGAGGTTGTTTATCTGGAGGATGAGCAGATTGTAGAGCTTCGAGTTGGACAAGACCCTATCGTTAGAAGTATAGAGAATGAGGTTATGACGCCTTATATCCACGAACTTGAAATGAAGTTGGAAGTCTTGGAAAAAGGTGGTTACGAGCATTTCATGTTAAAGGAAATATTCGAGCAGCCACGTTCAATTGCTGACAGCATGAGAGGTAGATATCATGTTCTTTCAGGAACGGTAACTCTTGGAGGAATCATTGATTATGAGCAGAAAATGGCCAATGCCAAGCGCATCATCATTGTAGCTTGCGGAACATCTTGGCACGCTGGATTGGTAGGTGAATACCTTATTGAGGATTTGGCCCGTATTCCAGTTGAAGTTGAATATGCTTCTGAATTCAGATACCGTAATCCGATTATCAATGAGGATGATGTGGTGATAGCCATTTCTCAGTCAGGCGAAACCGCTGATACATTGGCTGCACTTGAATTGGCGAAGTCGAAAGGAGCAACCATTATAGGAGTATGTAATGTGGTCGGGTCGTCCATTTCACGAATTACACATGCTGGTTCTTATACACATGCTGGTCCCGAAATTGGAGTGGCTTCCACAAAGGCATTCACTTCGCAGGTTACAGTTTTACTGCTGATGGCATTGCGTTTGGCCCACAAGAAAGGTTCCATTGCGGAATCAAGATTTCAGCGAATTCTTGCCTCACTTGAAAAGATTCCAGCTCAGGTTGAAGAAGTACTGCAATCTGCCGAACTCGTCAAATACATTGCTGGCCAATATAAGGACTCACGAAACTTTCTATACTTGGGAAGAGGTTACAATTTCCCTGTTGCGTTGGAAGGCGCTTTGAAATTGAAAGAGATTTCTTACATCCATGCTGAGGGTTATCCCGCAGCGGAGATGAAGCACGGGCCGATTGCGTTGATTGACGAGGAAATGCCAGTCGTTGTAATTGCTCCAAGCAAAGGGTCTTACGAGAAGGTTTTGAGTAACATCCAAGAGGTTAAGGCCCGAAAAGGAAAGATTATTGCAGTGGTGACTAAAGGCGATACTGCTGCCGCAGCGCTTGCCGACCACGTGATTGAAATTCCAGAAACGGAAGAAGAATTGGTGCCGATCTTGGCTTCCGTTCCATTGCAATTACTATCGTATTACATTGCTGTTATGAGAGGATGTAATGTAGATCAGCCTAGAAATTTGGCCAAGTCGGTTACGGTTGAGTAAAGGATGAATTGATTGCAACAGCGAGCCGTAAGAAAGGTGGATGAGCCGTCCTTTTGTGCCGTGAGCTAACAGGGTCTGTTTCGACTTTCTTTGTAAGACTCGACCCAGCCGGTCCCTCCCGATGAAATCGGGATGTTATAAACGACTTTGCTAATAACATGTGTTCATCAAGGAGTTTATTTAGCTTTTCTGTGGTCTCGGCTTTTGATTAGTTTTTGACGGTTCATTACCTCCACTTTGTTTTGGTGGATTTTCTGATGAAGTACAATTGCTTTGCGATAAGCCCCAATAAGCCCTTTATTCGTTACGCTATGTCGTTTAAGGCGGCTAATCTATTTACCGCAGGTGTATCAATTGTGCTGGTATTGATTCTAGGATTTGTAATAAACGATATGGCAGCACATAATGGTAAGAAACAAAAAAGGTCTTCCAACTGGAAGACCTTTTTGTTCTGTGGGCGATGAGGGATTCGAACCCCCGACCCCCTCGGTGTAAACGAGGTGCTCTGAACCAACTGAGCTAATCGCCCGAATTAGGGGCTGCAAATGTAAAGAAGGATTTGAAAATTCCAAGAAGAAAATTCACACTACTTCAGCTACCACAAACGTGCTGCCGCCTACATAGATAATGTGGTCCGGTTTGGCCAGCTGTTTCGCGGCTTCAAGTGCTTCGGAAACGGAGGAAAATGGAGTGTGCTGCAATCCAAGTTCATTCGCTTTTTCTTCAAGAAAGGAAACGTCTAGACCTCTTGGCACATCAGGCTTGCAGAAATAGTATGATGCTTCTTTCGGAAGCATGAGGAGCGTTTTCGAAACGTCCTTGTCGTTTACCATTCCCCACACGAAATGAAGTTGTTCAGGTTTTCGATTGGATAACAAACGCTTGATGTTCGGTTCAATGCCCTCGCGATTGTGACCCGTATCGGCAATAATGAGTGGATCACGCCCTAAAACCTGCCAGCGTCCTTTTAATCCAGTGTTGGTCACAACCGATTTTATTCCAGCCTTGAAATGTTCACGGGTCACATTCCAACCAGCATCGGAAAGTGTGCGGGTGGCTTCCAAGGCAGTTATTAGGTTTTTAGCCTGATGCGGGCCAGAAAGTTGGCTTTCAACTTCCAATTCCATTCCATCATAATGACGAAGGTGGAGTAGGAGCTTGTCGTCTTCCAATTGCTGTGTGCGCGTTTCCCATTCGCGATTGGCAAAACGCAAACGACTATTTGTTTGTCTCGCTTTTCCTTCAAAGACTTCGGCTACCTCCTGCTGAAATTCACCAACAATAACAGACACATTCGGTTTAATGATTCCTGCTTTCTCGCCAGCTATTTCAGGTAATGTGTCTCCTAGAAACTGTTGGTGGTCGTAACCGATATTGGTGATAACGGAAAGTTCAGGAGTAATAATATTGGTGCTGTCCAATCTTCCGCCCAATCCTGTTTCTATGATAGCAATATCCACCTCATTTTTGGCAAAATGGTCAAATGCCAAAGCCACCGTCATTTCAAAGAAGGAAGGTTTGATGCGCTCAAAATCACTTTTGAAGTTCTCAACGAAATCAATGACTGAATCCTCGGAAATCATCTCGCCATTCATCTTAATCCGTTCACGAAAATCCTTCAAGTGAGGCGAAGTGTACAATCCTACTTTATAGCCAGCCGCCTGAAAAACCGAAGCCAACATGTGACTTACAGAGCCTTTACCGTTGGTTCCCGCAATATGAATGCTCTTGAATTTGTGCTGCGGATTGTCCAACAATTCGCAGAGCGCAAGTGTGTTCGTAAGGTCTTTTTTGAAAGCAGGAGCGCCTAGCCGTTGGTACATCGGCAATTGGCTGAAAAGGTATGCGAGGGTTTCGGTGTAATTCAATTGGTTACGAATTACGAATAAGACACGAATATACGAACGGCAAGAATCGTCAATTTTTGGAAAGTTGACGAACTCCGACTATTCAAGAATGAAAACGAA
>JBDNJH010000187.1:0-3125 GCA_041687875.1 Flavobacteriales bacterium
GGATCCCAACTTACGCGCATCAAATGCCACTGCCCATCCTCAATATTTAATCCGCTTACAAGCGCTATAACCGGGCCGACCAAGTTATCCGCAGAATTGTGGTTAATGGCTCCATTTGACATAATGGCAACGTGATCTGCAACTATATCTCCATGGCTAACGCCATTATCATACGTGTCTATTGACATGGCAAGCGAGGGCGTAATGCCTTCATAACCAAGACCTCCTCCGGCAGAACCTGCTCCGGTTCCCACCGGTTGAAGCACGAATGCAATACCATCTGCACCTCCGGGTATATCGCCCAAATTGACATCAAACGTATAATCGAACGGGTCGGTAAGACTGATTTCCTCATTACTCCAAACAAACCCGCCCTGAAAACCTGTGGCCTCAGTCAAACGATAACAATTGCAGCTTAATTGCACTGCATTTCCGTATGTTCCTTGGGCAAAGGAAACCTGCGGTTGAGACATGAAAAACAACATTATTGCGCCACAGAAAGCGAATAAGTATGAGGAAAATCGAAAAGTCATCGGTTCAAATTTGAAATAGCAAAGTAAATTGTCTACAGAAACCATGTGGTTTACAGGAAGACGAATTTAGTTTTAACAGTCTTTTAACCGAAATGAAGCGGCTACTTGTTTTGAACAAGATCTTCGACCCAACTTTTACCCCAATTCTCCTTCTCTTGGGCAGACCAGAGTTCGGGGAAGAAAATACGCTTCATAAAACGTGGCGGAAGGTATTTCTGCCAATTGGTACCGCCCGTTGCCGGAACACCGGTTTCATCGCGCAGTAGGTATCTCGCAGCCGTTTTGTAATGCTGCAACGGCCAGTTGACGTTCACATTTGAATCGAGCGTTTTCATTTGCGCAATCAGTTCGGGGTCGTTGCGTTCGGCATCAGACAATGAGAGGTATTTTGACCACAGGTTCTTATCACGAAACCTTGTAACTAGCGCAATTAATTCTTCAGAATACTTGTCTTCAAACTGTTTAAGTGTGAGGGTTTTCTTGCCTGTTTCCAGTTCGGTGGCACCCGTTTTCCAATAGATGTATTCGAACATTTCTATGATACTGGCTTCGTCAGAGGTCGTGTTCGCAAACTTCTCGCGGTGATTGACATGCACCAAATTTTTCATCTCGGTAGAACAGATCTCAATTTTACGGTATTGCGCACTTTGAAATCCGCTTGCGGGCAACAGTGCCATTCTAAATCGGAGAAATTGCTCCTTCTCCATCCCAAATTCCATTACGCTATAACTGGTGGTGAGTGCACGGAAATATTCATTAATCCTTCGCACTCGTTCCTTAAAAAAACCTGGTTCCAACTTCTCTTTCCAACCCTTATCCTCTCCATTGGGAAGCACATTGCGCCCATTGTTGGCAATCTGCTCAAACTCGTGCAACGACAACCGAAAATACAGTTCGGTTATCTGATGATAGATGATGAAAATGAGCTCGTCAGGAAAATCCGTCTTAGGCTGTTGCAGGGACATTAAGCTGTCAAGACGTGCATACTCCCAATAAGGTAGGTAATTGGAGAGGAGCAGCCCATCGAGGTAGGAATTCATATCCTGCCCCATGTTCTCATACTTCTCCCGGAGTTTTTCCAGTTGCACTTTCAGTAGTTCGTTGTCCATTCGGTTTGTTTATTCCGTCCGAAAGTATGAAAAACACGTTCTTTAATAGTGATTGTGGTCATGGGCATCACGCAGGCGAATCTAATCCGTATGGTAGAAACCATATTTCTAGCCACTGATACGCACAGCGTTTCTAGGAAAAAGAGCCAAGGACGAGGGACAAAGAGATGGTTTGCGCCCCTCGTCCCTCGTCTCCCGTCCTAAAAAACACGGAGCTATTAAGCGCTTTGTGGCTAATTTATCCGAAGATTGCAATTGGAGTGCGTACGTCCAGTTGCTTAAATTGCCACCGAATTACACAAAGGATGGAAAAACAGATTATCATAGGAGCAGGATTAGTCGGCTCGCTGCACGCAGTTTATCTCGCAAAACGAGGAGTAAAGGTTGAGGTTTACGAACGCAGGCCCGACATGCGCAACACAGAAATGAGCGCAGGTCGTTCCATTAATCTCGCCATTTCGCATCGCGGACTAAAAGCGTTAGACCGAGTTGGGCTGAAAGGAAAAGTATTGGAGATGGTGATTCCGATGCCGGGTCGCATGATTCATGATGTGGAGGGCAACACCAATTTTCAGCCTTACGGGAAAGAAGGACAGCAGATTAACTCTGTTTCGCGAGGTGGACTGAACGCCCTGCTGATGACCGAAGCCGAGAAAGCGGGTGTGAAGATTCATTTCGGCCAGCGTTGCGTGGCAATGAACATGGAAGCTGGAGAGGTCACGTTTAAAAACGATTCGACAGGAGAAACCTCCACCATTGTTGCCGACCATATTTATGGTACGGATGGCGCATTTAGCGAAGTGCGCCACAATTTGATGATGACAGAGCGGTTCAATTATTCTCAAGAATATTTGAAACATGGTTACAAAGAACTTTCCATTCCGCCTGCCGAAGATGGCGATTTCCGATTGGACAAAGGCGCCCTACACATTTGGCCACGTGGTGGCTACATGCTTATTGCGCTACCCAATTTGGATGGCAGTTTTACCGTTACGCTCTTCCTTTCGTTTGAAGGAAAACATGCCTTCGAAAACCTCAATACTGAGAAAGAAGTTCTGGCATTTTTTAATGAGGTTTTTCCAGATGTGCTGCCACACATGCCCACACTGGTGGCTGATTGGTTCTCGAATCCGACCGCTTCACTCGTTACTGTGAGGTGTTTTCCTTGGCGGTATAAAAATAAGGTGTTGATTTTTGGAGATGCCTCCCATGCCATTGTTCCGTTTTACGGCCAAGGAATGGTTTCTGGCTTTGAGGATTGCTATGTGTTTGACCAATTGGCAGATGAGCTTTGGGATGATAAGGAAGCACTCTTCCAGCAATTTGAGGAAAGCCGCAAGCCCGATGCCGATGCCATTGCCGACTTGGCGTTGCGCAACTTTATTGAAATGCGCGATTCGGTTGCTGACCCCAAGTTTCTGCTGCGCAAAACAATTGAGAAAGCCCTCAACGCCAAACATCCTCAAAAGTGGATACCCTTATA
>JBDNJH010000188.1:0-11132 GCA_041687875.1 Flavobacteriales bacterium
CGTGGTCTTGGCACTGTTCGGACGCGACTTCAGCCATCCGTAATCCTTTGTACTTTTGCTCATAACGTTTAGTTTTAGTTATGAGCGTTCTACGTAACTCCGCGTGATGTACTTTAGCTACCGAAGGTTGAGTTCAACACCACCAACACAAAATAGGGCGACCATGCGTCAGCACGTTTTGCTTCCGTTTGCATTTTTCACCTTCGGGTGAAAAATCGAAGGAACTAAAGCCCTATTTTTGCGTAGGCGGAGAACCGTTGTGCAACATGCTAAAAGGCCGCATCACAGAATGAAGCATCTTACCCTGACATTCCTTGTTTTACTCTCGTTTACAGCTTGGTGTTTTGGACAGGAAACTGAAGAAGAACATCCAATCGACATTGCTTGGAAACATTGCCATTCATTAGACTCAAATTGGACAACTTATGGAATGACTGGTTGCGAATTGGCAGCTTCCGAAAAGTGGGACAATGAACTAAACCGCTATTACAAATTGCTTTCAAAACTTATGACGGAAGAACAATTGGAACTGCTCAAAGCTTCGCAACGACAATGGATAATGTTTCGTGACAAAGAATTGGATTTTTCTTCCAAAATGTACTACGACATGCAAGGAACGATGTGGGGGACAGTCTCTGCCTCTCGACAGCGTAGTTTAAACCGAACAAGAACTCTCGAACTCAAAAGCTATTACGACAACTTGACAATGGGAAGAGAAGAATGAAAGCACGATTGCACAACACCACCAACACAAACTAGTCCGCCTGAGGCGGATAATGCGGACAGTCAGTTTCATCACGTTCTGCAAAGTTCGGCTTCGGGCGGACTATTTTGCGTAGGCGGAGAACCGTTGGTGTTAATGGGTGGCGCAGTCTTCTCGCCTTGATGGCCGGATTGTAGATTGGGAAAACGGTCTTTTCCGCAATCCTGACCTAACAGGTTTTGAAAACCTGTTAGGTCTCGGAGGCACACTTTTCTTGAACAGACACCCCTGTTCTATTACTCGCCCAAATTCCGAATGGAAGCGGCTTTTCCCTTGTTCTTCCTAAAATCAACCTTGTAGTTGAAACTCAACCACATTACGTGATCTTGGGTTAAAACATTCTGCTTAACCGTGGTACCAAACAGATACATGTAAAGCAGCGTAATATCCAAGTATTCGGTTACTCGGAAAGACGGCCCAACCGTCATTCGGTTTTGATCTAGGACATTATATTTTTTTACTGTATTGCCGGCATTTAGTATGAATTCGTTTCCTAAAACGATGTACAATTGTCTTTCGGGATGATTCTTTGAAAGACCAAGCACTGGAGCCGCAGCCTGAAATTTTAACCGGACGCGAGCTACAAATGGCACCAACGAATCGTTGAACAACACGCGCTGAATTTGCTCTTCAATACGTAGCCTGTTGGTAATCTCCACACCAGAAAATTCGTGTTGCGATATGAGCTCTTGATGAGGACGGTACTCCATTTTGTACAGCGCATTATCGATGAAGGTGCCACTGTGCGCAAAACCAACTCCGAGCTTCCAACTCGGATGAACATTATAAGTTACACCTGCCCGAACGATATACATGTTAACGTTCTGAAACCAACTTCTGGTACGAAAACCAGCATCAGCAACCACGTTGATTCTTTCACTGACTCTGAACTGCGCGTAGTTGTGAATCCATTGGCCGTTGTTGCGAACCGTTTTGGTGTGTTGTGCCATTCCAACTAGAGGAATGGTAAGAATGAACAGGAATGCGATAAAAGACTTCATTTATAAGCGATTGTTTGTGCGATAAATTTACCTCAAAAGATTAATATGTCCTTCGAGAGTTTTTAATTCATCGCGCCAAGTGTAAGCACGAATCTTATACACGTACACATCGTTGTTCTGCAATACGCCTTTGTAGTACCCATCCCAACCTTCTTCCTCATCGGTAGTAAAGAATAGTTCCTCACCCCAACGATTGAAAATGCGGAATTCCTCCAGTTTCTTTATTCCCCAACCTCGTAACGATATCACATCATTAGCACCATCGCCATTGGGCGTAAAGGTGGTAGGCATGGCCAAAAATGTTTCGGGATAGATGTCAATCGTATAATCTGCATGAGTTGTAAAACAGCCCAAAATATCGGTGACAGTTACTGAATACGTGATTTTTTCCAGTGGTTGTATGCATGGACTGCCGCACGTATCGCAGTCCAAACCATTGGTCGGATTCCATTCGAAAATGTAAAGTCCTGCCTCGGCATCAATTGGCAAACAGATGGAATCTCCAATCACAATGGTGGTGTCCCAATCTGGTAGAATAAGGGGATTGATAACGAAAATGGTAGCAGTGTCCACATCCGAACAACCGTTGGAGTCTACCACCATCACCTCGTAATCTGCGGTAAGAAGAGGAGTAGAAGTGGTGCTTGTAGCATTCGTGTCGGCAATGCTCTCAATGGAATGCCATACGTAGGTGGAGGCTGGTTCTGCATTGCTCACGCTTATCTGACCTGTGCTTCCCTCGCAAATGGTATCTCCTTGCGATAGCACTTCGGGAATAGGATGCAGCGTTACCGTTTTTATCATTGTATCGTTGCAACCCAGAATATTATTGGAAACGCCAAGCGAAACCACGTACGTTCCGGGCTCTGGAAAAACCAGTGTTCCGGGCTCTTCCACAGAACTTGCTGGGCCAAACCCGAAACGCCAGAAAAAGTTGTCAGCATTCAGCGAATTGTTCTCGGTCAGAATCTCCTGAAAGCAGATTGCAATCGCAGTATCCGTTTGATTATTGATACTGAAATCCGCCACCACTTCGTGAATGTAGATGGGAATGGTTGATTGATCAGGACAGCCGCCTTGTAAACCGTAAACAACTAATTTCCCGACTGTTCCTCCAGATGGCGGTACAAATGTGTATTCGTGTGAGACGGGATTGACGTTGGTGGCCGAAGTTCCATCACCAAAATCCCAGACGAAATCATAAACCTCGTTTGTGTCGAGCAGCGTAAAAGTTATCTCCTCACCACGGCAGATGGTGTCTACATCAATCGTAAAGGAGCCAGAAGGCCCTATTACGTTGTAAATACGCTGGGTGGTGTCAGCACATCCGTAAGATGTGTTCACAATCATCGTAACGGTATATTGCCCGCTTACATTATAAAGTGTTCCAGTCTGAATGCCATTACCACCGCCACCATTACCAAAGCTCCATTGCGTAGAATGTGATGGAGGCGTGCCCGTTGTATCGGTGAAAACCACATTTTGTGGATTACAAAAGATGGACAAGGAATCGCCATCACTCGTAAAACCAGCCACCGGATAAGCTTGCACATTCACGACTTTAGTGGAAGTACCTGTGCAACCACTTGAAGTTTCCGTGTAAGTAACTACCACGTTAAACGTTCCTGGCGTGTTAAATTGATGTGATGGATTCTGTACCTGACTCGTGCCTCCATCCATAAAATTCCAGTCAAAAGAAAGGTTGATGCCACCAGGTTGGGATGCGGTGAAATTCACGCTACTTCCAACACAAATGTTAGGAAAAAAAGGAGTGGAGCTCACGTTGCTTTGCAGCTGATACATCGTTATCAATTGCTCCGCGGCCGTATCAATACAACCAACCGCATTTTCTGCAATCAGAAAAGTATAGATGGAATCTTGGTAACTGGTAAAGGAATGGGTCGGATTTTGAACGGTGGTAAAAATCAAGCTGTCTAACGTCCACCCCCACGAAGTGATGGTTGCGTCAGAGGTAGAAAGATCAGTAAAAACAACGTCCGTAGGCGTGCAAATGGAATTGTCCGAAATGCTGAATGCCGCATCAATTCCAGAAATAAGAACGTTTGAATGTGCCGTATCTGTACAACCATTGATGTCGGTTACAATGAGCGTAATTCCAAAGTTTCCTGTTGTGGGGAATTGAATAGGGTAGGACGCATTGGTGGTGGTTATCGGGCGCATGCTTGGGTCGTCAAATCGCCACGTGTAGCCGTTCCAACATTGAGAATAAACATCTTGCGAAAGCGATGCATTAAACGGACTTCCAACACCTCGGCAAATAATGCTGTCCGATTGAAACTGTGCGTTTATATCGCGGATATGCACCGTGGCATTATCGTAAGAAGTAGGGCAACCCGTAGTGGTGTTGATGGCGGTGAGTACAACCGTGAAATCGCCTGTTGCAGCATAGGTGTGAGTGGGGTTAGGCAGGGTAGAAGTGGTGCCATCGCCAAAATCCCATTCAATTTCGGTGGCATCGTGGCTTCGGTCTTCAAACGCAACCTCAAATGGGGTTTCGCACTCGCAATTGAAGAACATTTCTGCCACGGGGCCATCCACCTGAATCATATCGTTGATGGTGGTGGTTGAGTAGCAGCCATTGAAACCGACTATGAGCGAAACGTCCATCGGCCCCGTCTCATTGGTGTAGCTCCAAGTTGGGTTTGGGTCGTCAAAGCAATGGAATTGTCGGTTGGTTTCTGAATAGTAATGCCAATAATCAACACTGTCTGAAAGTGCCGTTTGGTTCGTGAATTGAACGGGGTCACCCGGACAAACATTCGTTACATCCACCGTAAAATTGGGTGTGAGTTGATTTCCCACAATGGTGATGACATTATATGACGTGTCGGTACATCCTGCTGCGTTCACAATTATGAGATAAGAGGCGTAATGCCCCGCCTGAGTGTAGGTAACAGTCTGACTCGAACCATCATTTGAGTTCACAATTGTGCCATCGCCCAAGTGCCATTCCCACGAAATGATGTCTTCGTTTGAGGTGCTCGAATCGGCAAACGTCACTGTAAGCGGAGCACAACCATCCGCCACATTTGGGAAGAAAACGGCTGTTGGGAGCCAAAGTGTATCGTTATGAAAGACCGTGTCTCTACATCCAGCCGAAGAAATCACGATTAGCCTCGTTTGCAGCGTATCCATTCCGTACCAGGAATAAACGTTGGTATCGCCATAGACATAGGTATGTGCTGGCGTAATAAGCGAGCTGAACGTAGAATCGCCAAACATCCATTCGTAGCTGGCGTAGCCGTTATTTACGGGGGTAAACTGCACATCCATAGGCTCTACACACGCATAATCGGGAGTGGAAGTGAATTCGGCAGAAGGGTCTTCAACGAATATCTGAACTGTCAGATTGGTCGAACACGCTCCGGAGCTTGTGGTAAGCGTGATGTTCTGCAAACCAGATGTATTGAAAAACACCCAAGGTTCGGCCAGCGATGTGCTAACAGGCACGTTTCCGGCAGCAAATACCCACTGGTAAAATCCAGGAGATGAAAGGTTGTCCATTTGTATGGAGTCGCCTAAGCAAATGGTATCAGGAACAGCAAAATCTGTGACCGGAGAACCGATGGAAACTTGCCGATTGACGGTTGAAACACACCCGTTGGCATCGGTAGCAGTGAGCGATACGGTGAAAGTTCCGTTCTGAGTGTAGGACTGTGCTGCTGGCGTTTGGTCTGTGGATGTATTGCCGTTTCCGAAATCCCAAGCATACGTAATAGGAGGATTTGGAGAGCTACTGGTATTGGTAAACGTCACATTCAAAGGCGGATTACAGGATGTGGCAGGATTGGGCGAAGTGGTGAAGTTGGTCGTCACACCTTGCGATACAATGATGGTATCGTTGTACACCTCGGTAGCATTACACGAAGGCAAATTCGTCTGTATTTCGAGCGAGACATAAAACGAACCAGGCGTTGTGAACCAATGGCTTGGAGACGCTCCACTCGCAATGCTGCCATCTCCAAAAACCCACGTATACCCATTGATGGTAACACCCGAACCTACGGATGTGGCATCATCAAAACTCACAAGGAGAGGCGCACAACCTGTGGTGGGCGTGGCGGTAAACGTAGGTACCGGTCTTGCATACACGTTTACGGTAACGGTGCCGATTACAGGGCCAGACGCTGTGGCTCGGTACTCAACCGTGTAAGTTCCTGGTGCGGTAAATGTGTTGGTCGGATTGGCCTGATTGGCCGTGGCACCATCTCCAAAAACCCAAAAGTGAGTGGGTCCGCTTCCTGCAGGTGAAGTAAAACTTACTGTAAGTGGTACGCACCCTTGCGTTGTGTTGGAAGTTTGTGAAAACGCAAATTGGGCTGCCATCAACAAAACAAGAAGCAACCGAAATGTGCGCATACGTTTTAGCGAGTGTGTTTGAATTTAGAAACGTGAAAGTAGAAAAAGGATGCCTGTTACACGTAAACCAATTACTTTGTAGCCATTTGCTGAATACATTTGTCTTAAACGCACACTACCATGTTGGTCAATCGTAGATGAGAATACTCCACCGAAAGTTACAGTTCTGGACCTTGTCAATTGTGCTGTTGTCCGTAGTTTTCGCGCTTACCAGTTTTGTGAGCCCTCCTGAAAATCCACGGTCAGAGCTGCCTTGTTTGAACAAGCGTTTTTCCATCATGGTGCATATCGTGAAAGACACGTTGGGATTGCCAAATGTGACCGAAGCTCAAATTCAAGGAGAAGTGGCTGGTGTAAACGCTTATTTTGATGATATCTGCGTATCGTTTGAAATTTGTGAATTCCGTTACATCGACAATTTTCAGTGGGATACGCTGCCAGATGTGGGTGGTGCTGAATGGAGTCAAATGCTTACCGCACATCACGAAGATTTCCGCATCAATGTGTTTTATGTGGCACACATAGTCGATCCTCCTGGAGTTGCGGGTTTTGCTAATTTGGGCGGAATCAACAGTACTGGAGGTGGAGGTATTTGTATAACCAAGCCAGGCGGTGCATTGCTTCATGAAATGGGACATTATTGGGGATTGGAGCATACGTTTGAAGGAAATGGAACCGAGTTAGCCGATGGCAGTAACTGCCAGACAGAAGGTGATGGCTTTTGCGATACTCCTGGTGATCCATACGTGCCGTTTGCTCCTCCGAGTGACTACATCAACGAAGAATGCATATTTGTAAGCATGCTACAGGATGCCAATGGCGATTACTATGACCCCGATGTCGGAAATGTGATGTCGTATTATGGTTGTGATTGCCATTTCAGCTACGAGCAATATTGGCATATGGCCAATACCTATTCCAATAACCTGACGCCTAACGGGCAGCACATGTGGTGATTTTAGTTGATATAGTTTACAGCGTTGATACCAAATTTGCTCACGAAGCAAGTTCCCCTCCTTGGAGTGGCTATGGGTGGGTTTTTGATTACTGGAGAAAGTCGAAATAGTTAAGTTGATGAAGTTTACAAGGCTGATAGAGTTTGGTTCACGAGACATGTTCTCGGTGCTTCTCTGTGTTTTCTTGTTTTTACTCAGTGAAACAACCCACGCGCAGGATATTCATCTCACGCAGTTTTATACCAATCAGCAGAACCTCAATCCTGCCATGGTTGGCATGTATGATGGTGCTTACCGTGCGGTTGGCAATTACCGGCATCAGTGGCCAGAAATCAATAAGGCCATCACTACCGGAATGGTTGGTTTTGATAAGAAGTTCTTCTTTTTTAAGGATGAAATTGATGCAGGCATACTGGTAGTCAACGACAATTTCTCAGGTTTCAATCTTAATACGGCCAAGATATTCTTAACAGGAGCCTACAAAAAGGTGATTAAAGGACATGAGGTAAGAGCAGGTATTCAGGTTGGAGTGGTTTTAAAAAGCACCGACCTCAGCTCGCAAACATTCCCCGATCAATGGGTTTATCAGAATGGAATATTTGACCCATCGGTCTATAGTGGAGAAGATAATCTCAAAGCTAACCAGACCTTTTTTGACATGAACTTAGGCGCGGCCTGGAGTCATAAGTTCAAGAAATTCACCCCAACAGTTGGTTTCTCCATCTTTCACGTTACGCGGCCTAAGGATACCTATTTCAGTACGCATGTAGAACGGTTGCGAACACGGCAGTCGGTACAAGTTTTGGTTGATGTGCCCATCAATGCATCGTTCTCGGCAGAGCCGAAATTCATGTACATGTGGACTACCAAAGTCTCGGATATGATGCTGGGCGGAAATGTGAAATATCACATCAAAAACGCCATGATAAAGAACATTTACCTCGGTATTCTCTATCGTGGAGGTTTTGGACGAAACAGCGATGCCGTTGCTCCCGTTGCTGGATTCAACATTAAGAATTTTGACATTGGATTGAGTTACGATCTCAACGTTTCCAAACTCAGCGCGCAAAGCAACCAGAAGACCACCTTCGAGCTTTCCATCATTTACACAGCTCCTATTTTTCTACCTAAAAGCATTGCTATTCCGTGCGACAGATATTGATTCATTTCTTCGCTCGCATGACGCTTGCATTGGTTCTGCTTTTTGCAGTTTCCAATTCAATTTTCGGTCAGTCTATACTTCCTGAAACAGAGAAACTCAGCATTCGGAAAATCCGTGGTCTGGCCACCAACTCGCTGCGTATGGGCGATACGTATTCTGCGCTTTTCTATTATAAGGAGTGGTCAAAACGTAAACCGGAGAATGTGGAGGTCAGTTTTCAGTTGGCGGAGTTGTACCGCAATAGCCGCGATTACGCCCATGCTTCCGATTCGTATTGGAAAGTGTTGAAATCAAAAGGTGGGGTAGACAAGTATCCGATGGCGCTGTTTTATGCTGGCGATATGGACATGCAGAATGGCAAATACAACGAGGCCAAAAGCAATTTCATCAAGTTTAAACGTCTTGCTTCTGATATGAAAGATCCATGGTGGAAGAAACAGACCTTGATTAAGATTGAGGGCTGCGAATACGCAATTCTGCTTCAGGATTCGGTCAATACCGCAGAAGTGGAGCATTTGGATGCCAGCATCAATAAGGCACATATTGAGTTTTCTCCCATTCCGGTCGATTCAACCACGCTCATTTACGGTTCGCTGATAAGCGATGGTGTTGAGTTTTATGATTTGGATGCCGTAGACAGCACGCAGCTTCCGTTGCGCAAATTCTATCTGGCTAAGAAGGAGAACGGCAAATGGAGTTCGAAGGGAGAATACACCGACCCAACTGGATTACAGTCTCATCACATCGGAAATGGTGCGCTTTCTCCCGATGGAGACCGATTCTGTTTTACCCAGTGTCAGGAGAATTTTCAGGGAAAGGTGATTTGTCATTTGTTCTTCTCCGTAAAGGAAAACGGTGTTTGGGGTGAGCCTGAGAAGATGAACGAGCAAATCAATCTGCCCAATTACACCACTACGCAGCCAACCATTGGACGCGAATCGAAACGGAATCAGGAAGTGATCTATTTTGTTTCTGATAGACCGGAGGGGAAGGGCGGTCTGGATATCTGGTTTACGGAATTCCATGCGCGCACCAAGCGTTTTCGCGAGCCGCAGAATGCGGGAGCAGCCATCAACACGCCCGGTACGGAATTCACGCCTTATTATGACATTTCTACCCACAGTTTGTATTACAGCACAGATGGCCGAGCAGGGTTGGGAGGATTGGATGTGTATAAGGTGGAAGGAGAGAAGACCAAGTGGCAGAAGGATTCCATCGTACACATGGGAAAGGCTATCAATTCTCCGGCTGATGATTTCGATTTTGTGTTGAATAAGGACCGACAGACTGGTTTTCTGGTATCGAACAGGGAAGGAGGCGTTTCGTTGATGAATGCCACCTGTTGCGATGATATTTATGCCTTTGAGTTTGTAGAATACGTCAATATTCATTTGAACGGGCTGGTGATTGATTCAACTTGTTTGGATGATGTGGACGTGTTTCTTTACATGAAAGATCCATCAACGGGAGAGAAATACTTGGCAGAAAAACTAAAGGGGAATCCATGCACATTCAGCTTTTCGCTTGAGCCAGACCGCGAATACACAATTGAAGCAAAGAAGGTTGGCTATTTCAATGACGTGCTGAATGTGAGTACGCGCAATCTCACTCCAGCAGATACATTGAACAAGACGCTGAAACTGACCAAGATTCCGAAGAAGCCGATTGTATTGGAAGGTATTCTGTATGATTTTGACAGCGCGAATCTCACAGCGTCAGCAAAGGAAAGTCTCGATACTGGGCTTTATCCGATTATGATGGAAAACCCACAAATTATCATCGAACTTTCTTCTCATACTGATGCCAAAGGTTCGGATGCTTACAACCTTAAATTATCGCAGCAACGAGCAAAAAGCGCGGTCGATTACATGATTTCGAAAGGGGTTGATTCGCGAAGACTGAAAGATGTGGGTTATGGCGAAACAAAGCCGATTGCTGCTAACGAAAATCCTGATGGATCAGATAATCCAGATGGCAGAGCGCTCAACAGACGCACGGAGTTTGAAATAACTGGAGAGCTTTCGGAAGATCAGTATCTGCCCGAGCAGGATTAAACTTCTGGTTGGATTTGTGCGTGCACAAATCCACAGATTCTGAACACATATCTCTTTGCATTTTTACCATGGAAATAGCGCTCCTTCAGCGATTCTCCAGTCATGTGCTCTAGTAGTTTGAAGTTTCTCTGATAAAGGAATTCCGAGATGGAACTTTCTTCAATTCCGTAGGTGTATTTCTCCACTCCATCGCTGTTGAATGACTCGGTGTTTCTAACCGCTACGGCTTCAGGATAATTGCACGTGCCATCCAAAACGGACTGCATCAAATAATCGAAATAAACCGTGGTTCCATTTCCAGTATTGGAGGCGATGAAGGCCAGCGTTCGGTCAATCGATTCAGCATCCAAATACATGGTCACACCTTCCCAAACGAAGAGGGTTTTGATGGAATGGTTATAACCAGAATTATCCAATACATCGCCTAGATTATCTTTATTAAAATCGATTGAAACGTAGCTGAGATGATTCCTCTCAGGCAATTCAATGGCTGCCAATTTTCGCTGTTTCAATTGCTGCGTTGCCTCAAAATCAACCTCAAAAACAGGAATGTCCTTCAGTGCTTCCAAGCGGAAAGCGCGCATGTCGAGCCCAGCACCCATAATCACCACCTGCTTGGCACCGTTGGCAACTTCTTGCTTCACGATATCATCGATGTAGCGCGTTCTGGCTGCAATTCCCGCAGGCAGTCCAGGACCTTTTCTCTCCACAAACCAATAGAGCAGTTTGGTGAATAGTCTTGTTTGTGCCACTCGCCTGAAACGTGAACGAATAAGGTGTCGTGCGTATGGATCGTAGCAAATGCGCAGATTCTCC
>JBDNJH010000189.1:0-2782 GCA_041687875.1 Flavobacteriales bacterium
AAGTAGTCCTGCTCCGTTTCGTAGCGCGCAAACGGCTTTCTATATTCGCGGCTCAAACAATAAAGAAATGAAACCGACACTACTGATACTTGCTGCAGGAATGGGAAGCCGATATGGCGGATTGAAGCAGATTGACCCACTTGGCCCAAATGGCGAAACCATCATTGAATACTCTATTTACGATGCAATCCAAGCTGGTTTTGGGAAAGTGGTGTTCGTTATTCGTGAATCTTTTGCTGATGATTTCAAAGAGCGGTTCACTGGAAAGTTTGAGGATAAGATTGAAATTGCCTATGCTTATCAGGATGTGAATACGCCTGTTGAGGGAATCAAGAATCTTCCGCATCGCGAAAAACCTTGGGGAACCATGCACGCGGTTCTAGTGGCGCATGAGGTGATCAAGGAGCCGTTTGCCGTCATCAATGCCGATGATTTTTACGGTGCGGATGGATTTCATCAGATCGCAGATTTTCTCAAGAATAAATGTTCTGAGGATACCTATACTATGGTTGGATATGTGCTGAAGAACACGCTAAGTGAACACGGACAGGTAAGTAGAGGTGTTTGTGTGGCTGATGCTGAAAACAACTTGGCAAAGATTGACGAGCGCACCAAGATCCATTGGGAAGGTGATAAGGTGATTTATCAAGATGGAGACGAAACCTTTGAAGTACCGACCGATTCAGTGGTTTCCATGAATTTCTGGGGATTCCATCCAAATATATTTGAGACCACCAGAAAGATGTTCGTTGATTTTGTTCGGGAGAATCAAGATAATCCAAAAGCAGAATTCTTTATTCCCTTGGTGGCTGATAATCTGATAGCTGCCAAGGCGGCTTCTTTTCCAATCCTTACATCTAATGATAGATGGTATGGTGTCACCTATCAGGAGGATCGCCAAAGCGTGGTTGATGCATTTAAGAAAATGGTGGACGAAGGAAAATATCCAAGTCCTCTTTGGTAATGCACCTTATATATAGGATAAACAAAACCCGACTGTGTCATTGCGCATAGTCGGGTTTTGTATTTCGGTAGAGACGCGATTTATCGCGTCTCAAATTAGAATCGCGTCTCAAATTAGAATCGCTTCTCAAATTAGAATCGCTTCTCACATCACAATCCCGTCTCTCATCAGCTTCGCGTGTTCAAATACGCGATAAATCGCGTCTCTACGTGAATTCGTGTTAACGTCCATGGAGACGCATTCAATGCGTCTCTACGAACCACCTAATTTTTGAAGATTCTGAAGGTCATTTTCTATCGAAAGAATAAGCAAACAGGTTGCCGTACAAAACACTGGACTTGTGATGCAATGGTGTCCGTTCCAGCTTCCATCCTGATTTTGAATTTTCACCATTTTACCTGAAATATCATCGTACCAGTTTCTCCACGAATTGTCTTTAGCAATCACCAATCCTTCGCCCGTTTGAAGGAAGCTGATGAATTCTTCACCGCCATTATTGCCGAAACCGCTCATTACATCTTCGCGTTGGGCTGTGCGTTTGGCACTTTCATAGATTTTATGGGTAGTTTCCGCCTTAATCGCCTCGCTTTCGGCAAAACCCGCCTTCCGAAGATTCTCAGTAGTAACATCTTCAGCATCTTTTATCAAACCTTGTTCTTGAGCAAGTTGCATTCGTTCATTCACCTGTCTTGCATCTTTCGCAGCCGAGCGGGCCGATCCTGAAACCGAATAAAGCACCACGCCTGCCCCACGGTCGGTATTCACATTCCCGGTTTCTGCATCAAAATTGCTGGTTTGGTATTCCTTTGCTTTGCTCAGTTTTTTGGAATCAACCTTTGCCCCTGCATATTCTGCTGCTTCCAAGGCGTTAGTAGCCAATGATGATTGCAGCACACCAGCCCAACCTGCACCTTTCGTACTGCCATCAGTCATTTGTCCGTTCTGAATTTTGACAACACAAATGTTCAAAGCTTCTTGAATCCGTTTTCTCATCGGGTCGTTTAGAGAGAGTTTTTCCAACAGATTGGTGAGAAATTGAGAAGCCAACACCACATCAATGTTCTGCCCAAGCTTGGTTTGTATCTGCGTGTTCTCCAGCGATGTAATGTTTAACGAATTTGGGTTTGAGTTTTCCACTTCTTTCAATATAAATTGAACCGCCTTTGCCAGCTGCTTGCTGTATGTCCCCTTATCGAGCGTACTTCCGTTCCGAAGTAGCGCCATCCCAACCATTGCTGTGGTTGCAGGGTCGGCTTTTACGGCATGCGGATCCATTTCTGTCTGTCTGTAATGACTTCCCGAGCCCCAACCACCATTTTCTTGTTGCGCGGCCGTCATCCATCCCATTGCGTGGTCAATGGATGTGATAACCTTGTCGGGAGTTTTGAACTGAGCGTAATTCTCCGTGGTTTCAATTCCCATCATCGAATTAAAGACACAACTTTTTTCGCGCTCCTGTTGCCTTGGTTGAAAAATTTCAGGGAAAGTGGAGTAAAGGGTGATGAAAATAATGGTTGATACAGAACTGATAATGATTGCAAGCGTTTTCATGATTGTAGATTTTTAGGTTAAACTTTCTCTTTGGATGCAGCGATTTTTGGAATTCCATAAACCGTGGCCTTTAACATCAAAACACAGAGAGGCCTCACTGTATTATTTATGAGCGCCATGTTTTTAGTTAACCCGAAAAATTCATGATTGACAGTTCAAATTTGGGTGCAAAGTGCTATCTTTAAGCGAGTTAAACAAAAAAGAAGAACACTTTAGCACACCCAAAAATGAGCAATGAAGATACGGTATTTTACAGAAGGAACAAGG
>JBDNJH010000190.1:0-46020 GCA_041687875.1 Flavobacteriales bacterium
CCAAGAAACAACCAAACTTTGATTCCCGGAATTTTGGTTTTGAGAAACTTACTCCCCTTTTCGCTTCCCTAAAGGAGTTTGAGGTGGACGCCAGAACGCAGCCTGGGGCCAAGTTCAAGGTGATTCATGTGAAGAATAAGGGATAGCGTTTAGGAATTGGGTGTTAGTCGATAGCTTTCCTGATATTCCAGGATATGCAGTTGAGAATCCCGCCACTTTTGGCCAGTTCGCTGCATTCCAACGCAACCACTTTCCTGTCGTGGAAAACCTCTGTTAGAATTTCCATCGCTTTTTCATCTGAAGGAAGGTTGAAAACAGGAACGATGACAGCCTGTTCCATCTCCAGATAATTGAGATACAGCCCGACCGCACTTACCAACGTTGGGTCGTCTTCTGGTTCGTACGGAAGAATGATAATGTCCAAGCCTGTAGCTTCAATTGCCTCTTGGAATAGGTCTTGAAATTCCTCATTTTCCTGCCAATAGTCGTTGATGATAAGCGTATTCTCATCTGCAAAACGCACCATACCATCGGCATGTCCGGTGAAATCGTTTTCATCCCATGGCACAAAAAACAGCTTCTCTTCCCGCACATTGAAATGCTCTAACAGCTCTTCAATGAGGTCGTCTTCTTCTAATTCTTCGTTCTCGAAAAACACCTTTTCGCACAGAATCACGCTATCATCCCATTTGGTCACATTGCCGCCATCCAAATTGACATTGGATTTTATTGGTTTGATACCAATCGCCTTGCAAATGGCATCCACGTTGGAAATAGTTGCCTTGTTTTCGGGCGAATCCATCAGGTAATCGGGTTCATATCGGAACTGAATAAACTCGTCTTTGCTGGTTTGAACAGGCATGTAATCCTTGGCCCAAATGTCTTTGGTGCCAGGAAGTAACGCGAACGGAATGCCACATTCCTTCAGCACTTTTTCAAAGCGTTTGAAAAATTCTGGATGCTCCGTTGGGAGGATGTCGGAGAGGTAAAGGAAGTTGGTTGCGTTGTCTGGAATCATCTTGATGCTCTAATTGTTCGTTCAAAGTTCAAAGTAGCAGATTTCTATTGACTCTTCACTCTTCGCTTTTCACTGATTGCTAATCACTAATTTCACGGCAAACCAAACAACTATGAGCTACAGAATCGGAGTATTGCTTTCAGGAAATGGAGTCTATGACGGGTCAGAGATTCACGAAAGTGTATTTACACTTTTGGCGATTGATGAGAACAAAGGCGAGGCCGTTTGCATGGCACCGAATATCGAACAGCACCATGTAATCAACCATATTTCTGGCGATGAAATGCCTGAGAAACGCAACGTGATGGTGGAAGCGGCCCGAATTGCACGTGGTGTCATTTCTGACCTTGCTGATATGAATGCCGATAAGCTTGATGCACTTGTCATTCCGGGTGGTTTCGGAGCGGCAAAGAACCTGACTAAATGGGCTTTTAGTGGGCCAGATGGAGAAATTAATGGAGAGGTGAAACGAATCATCAACGAGTTTGTCCATGCCAAAAAACCTATTGTTGGCTTGTGCATGGGACCGACCGTAATTGCCAAGGCATTACAAGGTGCAGGATTGGAAGCACATTTGACCGTTGGAAGCACAGAAGAAGCATCTCCTTATGATATTGATGCCATCAGCCAAGCAATGGAAAAGACGGGTGCTGTGGCTGTAATGACCACAATTCAAGAGATTACCGTTGATGTTGAAAACAAAATCATCACTGCTCCCTGCTATATGATGGAAGGGTCGATAACCGATGTGCGCGACAACATCAAACAGGCAATTGACGAGCTTTTTGAAATGTTGGAAGAAGGATAAAGTTTGTGAGCGCGATTAGCCCGCGCAATCCTCCATAATGTACTTGGCAGTGGAGAACAACTCCGCTTCTTCAAACTGATCGGCCATTACTTGCATTCCGAACGGAAGTCCGTTTTTCGTTCCTACGGGAATGGAAATGGCAGGAATACCCACCAGATTTGCCATCACCGTAAAAATGTCTTCGAGGTACATCTTGATTGGATCATCCGAATTCTCTCCAAACTTGAAAGCCACATCTGGCGTGGTTGGAGAAAGAATCATGTGATATTTTGAGAACAACTCATCGGTGGTGTTCTTGAGCAGTCGTCTCACGCGTTGACCTTTGGCGTAGTATGCATCGTAATATCCTGCCGAAAGCACGAATGTTCCGAGCATAATTCTGCGTTTCACTTCCGTTCCAAAACCTTCAGAGCGAGATAGTTTGTAGGTGCTTTCAAGGTCAGTGGCTTTCTCACTACGGTAACCGTAACGCATGCCATCATATCTCGAGAGATTGGATGATGCTTCGGCCGTTGTGAGGATGTAATATGTAGGAATGAGAAAATCAAGCAATGGGAAATCAACGGCATCAACGGTGTGTCCATCAGCTTTCAGTTTCTCTACAACTTCCATGAAACGCGTTTTGATGGTAGCATCAAGTGCCTCGCTTTCCACACAATCCTTCAGATAGGCGAACTTCTTCTTCCCAATCGGTTTTGGAGAGTAGCTCGGAACCTTTCGGCTTGAAGCAGTGCTGTCGAACTCATCGTTACCAGACATCACTTCCGTGATAAGCGCGGCATCTTCTACATTCTTCGCAAACGGGCTGATTTGATCAAAGCTGGAAGCGAAGGCTAACAATCCATGGCGCGAAATACGGCCATAGGTTGGTTTAATTCCCACTAATCCACAGAACGAAGCTGGCTGGCGGACCGAACCGCCTGTTTCTGAACCCAACGAAACATGGCAAAGGTCTGCAGCAACCGCCACAGCCGAACCTCCTGACGAACCTCCAGGAACTCTCGTTTTATCCAACGGATTCAACACATTTCCGAAGGCGGAATTCTCGTTGGAGCTGCCCATGGCAAATTCATCGCAGTTCAATCGACCAATGATGATGGCATCCTCAGCAAGCAGTTTTTCAACGGCTGTTGCGCTGTAAAGCGATTCAAATCCGTCCAGAATCTTGCTTGAACCTTGCACTCCGTGACCTTCGTAACAGATGTTATCCTTGATGCCGACAACTACGCCCGCCAATCTTCCCGCAGTGCTGGAGGCGAGTTTCTTGTCAATAGTATCAGCGCGTTCCAATGCTTCATCAGCATAAACGGCCAAGAAGGCATTCAGATCTTTGGTTTCGGAAATACGCGCTAGAAATGCCTCAACGGTCTTACGAACCGTGGTTGTTCCTTCTTTTAACGCGAGATGATAGGATGAAATGTTGTTGCCCATTCAGACGATGGTCGGGGCTTAATCTTTCTTGTCAGAAATCTTATCGGTCTCTTCGCCTTTGGAGGCATCTTTGAACTCCTTGATGCCTTTTCCAAGGCCTTTCATCAGTTCAGGAATCTTTCTTCCACCAAACAGTAGAAGAATTATTACTGCAATAATGATGACCTCCTGTGGGCCAAAAACACCAAGTATGATTGAAGCTAAAAGCATGGGGCAAATGTATTTATTTTTAATGAGTCTGTCTTCATATCCAAAGTCAGCAAATTGTGTCACGCTGTGCGCCTCAGGCGCATCAGCATCTATCAGCTATTGCATTCAGACCCTTATCCGCCTGAGGCGGACAGGGTGACGCTACCTGAAAAGTGTTTGGGCTAGCAAACGGATAGACATTTTATTTTTTACTCACAATCCATTTGGCGGGATTGAGTTTCGTAGCGCCCTTCCATATTTCGAAATGAAGTACCGTCCTATCGTCTTCGCGACTGGTGACCACCAACCCTATCTCCTGTTTTACACTGAGTTTGTCGCCCATCTTAACAGTCACTTCTTCAAGATTTGCATACACGCTTAGGAATTCTCCATGACGCATAATGACCGCCTTGTGAGCACCAGGAATGGAGACAACTGCTGAAACGGTGCCTTCGTAAACGGCTCGCGCCTTGGTGCCTTTATCTGTGGTGATGTCAATGCCGTTGTTCTCAATTTTGATGGAAGGCATTGTAGGATGTGCGTGCTCGCCAAAGTAAGCTGTAATGACGCCACGGTCAGACGGCCAAGGTAATTTCCCTTCATTGTCTGCAAACTGCCCAGAAAGCTCTAGTTCTTTAGGTGTAAGCGCAAAACCAGATTTGGTTGTGGTTGTTGTGTTGTCTTTGGTGGCCTTTTCCTTCGCTTTTCTGATTTCCTCCTCAATGATACGGGCGATGGCTTTCTCCAATTTCTTGGCATCGCGTTCCTTGTCCTTCAACTGTTTTTTTAGGTCGCCTTCCTTCTGTTTCAAGGTATTCACCATCTTATCTTGCTCCTCTTTCTCTGTTGAAAGCTGAATCTTCTCCTTTTCCTTATCCTCAACTAAATAGGCCATTTTGTTCTTCTTCTGCGCCAGTTCATCTGTGCGCGATTCCAACGATGCTTTCACCTCTTCAATGGCTTTGGCCTGCTGCTGTCGGTGCTTAGAATACTGCTGGAAATACTTGATGCGTTTGTAAGCCTGATTGAAATCCTCTGATGAAAGAATGAAGAGCAGTCGGTCATATTTGCTCTGATTCTTGTAGGTGTAGTACAGCATTTTGCCATACTCGTCCTTGAGGCGTTTGAGGTCGTCTTCCAACGATTTCACCACGCCTCTGGTCTGATCTATCTGCTGTTGCACCATGTCTACTTCGCGGAGAATGGTGTTGATGAGCTGTACCCGTTTGTTGATTTTAGAGCTGAGGAGGTTCAACTCGCTCAGTGATGCTTTCTTGTTGGCAGCCGTTTCGTTGAGGAGTTTATTGGTGAATTCAATATCCTTCTGCAGTTGCTTTTTCCGGTCTTCAAGATCCTTTTTGTCCTGACCGAAGGACACAACCGAACCGAAAACCAGCAGAATCAGAAGTATGTTGCGCTTAATAAGGAACATATTTGCTCGGAATATTGAAAGGAAACCGCAAGGTACTTTTCTCTTCGATCTTTGACCAGTTAAGCTCAACGGCAATATTCTCTTTTCCTTGTGTTCGGAAACGCATGGAGGTGGGGAATATCATTGTTTCCAGTTGCTGGAAGTCGTGGTATTCGGCAAGAATCTGTTCGTTTCGTGCTGGGTTTTTGAGCACAGAACGCGTCACGCGCCAAATACTGGGGTCAATCTCCGTCCGTTGTTCCAGTTTCAGGGGCGCACTGCTCGTGGATATTTTATCCGAGGCGGCCTCTAGCGTGTAAAGGTCAACCAGTGGCTTTAGCATATACATCTGTTCATCATAAAGGCGAACAAATTCTCCCGTCAGGGCAGATTGAAGTAATTCGAAGCTTACCTCCATTTTTAGCACTTCGTTCGTCTTCTCAAACGACTCAGAAAAGTACTTCTGCTCAATGCGATTAACCATCTTAATGCTATCGGGCGTAATAACCACGCGAACCACTTCAATTCCCAATCCGGGGGTGATGGAAAGCCAGATAATGCTGTCTTTTTTAAAACGGGCACGTACTCCAAAACTCTGCGTTTTTTCGGCTGTGGAATGATTGACATTCAGTTTCGCTTCAAGAAATTCGTAGCTGCTGTGTGTTCTTACCGAATCTAGCAGCTGTGCGGTGGTAATCTTAGGGAGCCCGGATGGTTTGGTGGCCACTTGGCTGCTTTTGCAACCGAAAAGCACCGATACGAACAGCACTGCGGTAATAAACGATAAGGGAATTCTCATTGCCAATTATGGAAGCTTTGTTCCTTCAATTTTGGCAGGAAGCTCCTCGCTGTGGTCGCCCAATTCCAAGGCCAATTTCCATTGCTCCAAAGCCATGTCCTTTTCAGCCATTTTGAAGAGAATATCTCCGTAATGCTCTACAATCACACCACTTGTGCCTCCTCCACTGGCAATGGCTTTCAATATCCACTCAAGGGCAGTTTCGTATTTACGCTGCTGAAAAAGAATCCAAGCATATGTGTCTTGATAGTTAGCCTCACGTGGCTGGAGTATGTTTGCCTTTTTCGACATTTCCTCCGCGTGGTTAAGTTTTTCTGCCCGTAACGAGAGGAAGTAACTGTAGTTATTAAGCAATAATGGATTGTTCGGATCCTTCTTGATGGCCTTTTCAAATGCCTCGTCAGACTCTTTGTATTGCTTTAGGTTATTGTGTGCATCTGCAAGCACCGAAAGCAACTGCACATTCATGTACGACTCCGTTCTGGTGAAAATCTCACCTTCAGAAAGGATGCTTACGGCCTCTTTGTATTCCTTGAGATTGTTGTGTGCAATGCCGTTGAGCAGGTAAAGAACGCCCTGATTAGGGAACAGTTCCAACGCCTTCTTGCTATCAACCTTCATAGCTTCCCAATCGCGGAGTTCGTAACTAGTATTCACTAGCTGACTCCACACTAGGAAACGACTGCTGTCGAGTTTCACGGTTTCGTAGAAGGCATCACGCGATTCTTTCAACTTGCCATCGCGCAGCAGAAAATCTGCCTTCATCGCAAACGACCTTGCATCGGTAGGATGTGCCGTTGTCAATAAGTCGAGCAATTCGTATGCCTGAACCAAGAGTTTGTCATTGCCCGTGGTGAGGTTGTAATAAGACATCATTACCTGAATCTTGTTATCGATACTCAACTCGGGACTGGCAAATGCCAATTTTAATTCTTTGTACGAGGCATCGTAATCGCCTCTTGTACGATGAAATTCTGCAAGGTTCAGATGCAGAATTGGATCATCAGGATGATTTTTGGCCATCCGCTCGTACACCACAAATGCCTTGTCGTGCATTTCGTTGGCCATATAAACCTCTGCCAACATGCCTAGGTAACGCTGTTCTCCCGGAAAGTTGCTAATCAAATGTTCAAGTTCCTTCACCGCATCTTCCAAGCGGTCCATTTGCAGGAAGATTTTCTCTTTCTGAATAGAGATTTCTTCGCTTATTCCAATCACCTCCTCAATCTTATTGTAGGCTTTTATGGCCTCCTCAAACCTGTTCAGATAGAGATAAGAAGTTGCCAACTCATATTGGTATTCCACCTTCTCAGGATGTTCCTTCGTCAAGCGTTCGTAGATCTTGACTGCAGATTGGAAGTCATTCAACCCAAGTTGAATTTCTGCGGTAAAGAGTGAATACCATTCGTTGGTTGGGTCGAGCTCCAATGCACGGAGTGCAAACGGAAGTGCTTGGGGCACCTGCTGACTTGTAGTGAGAAGATTAGCCAATTCGTAATAACTGGCGGCATTGTTCGGGTCAATCTTGATGCAATTGTGATAGAGTTCAGCAGCCTCTTCGTAGTTGCCGAGCATCTTCTGCTTGCTGGCATCAAAGAACAGCTCGGTGATCTTGCGGTTGTCCTCGTAGCTCGGTTCCTTGTCTTTCTTAGTGCGTTTCTGAGCGTTGGCAACACCAACCCAGAGGGCGAGTACAAAAATCAATAGTATATGAAGGGTTCTGCTCAATGCTTTCCTGTGTGTCCGAATCCTCCTGCACCGCGCAGCGTTTCATCCAGAATTTCAACTTCGGCCCACGATATCTGTTCGTGTTTGGCGATAACCATTTGCGCCACGCGCTCACCGTTCTTGATAACAAACGGTTCGGCAGAAAGGTTTACCAATAGCACCTTTATCTCTCCACGGTAATCTGCATCAATCGTTCCTGGCGAATTCAAAACAGTTAAACCGTGCTTGTATGCCAGCCCGCTACGAGGGCGAATCTGAGCTTCTGTTCCTTTTGCTAAAGCGATGAAAAGCCCCGTGGGAACCAATACTCTTTCCAAACTCTTCAATTCAATATCTGCTTCAATATTTGCCCGCAAGTCCATTCCAGCCGAAAGCTCTGTTTCGTAGTTGGGGAGGGCGTGTTCCGAACGATTTATTACCTGTACTTCCATTCCTATTTTTTCTTCGGGCGGGCGCGCAAAACTACTTAAAATTGGGGCGGAGGAGGAACCATGGAAGGCTTCCGGTTATTGGAGGAGTTCTCACTTCAGAACCTGCACCACACCATTTCTCCTCTCACCATCGGGCAGGGTGAGGATATAATAATATACCCCGCCTGTCACATTGCCCGCATCCCAGCCGTTGATGTAATCGTCCGTGCGGAACACCTCCCGCCCCCAACGACTGTAGATGACAAGTCCGCTGCCCACGGGCAGATGCTCCATGATGAACGTATCGTTGATGCCGTCCCCGTCAGGCGTGAACACCGTGGGCACGGTCAATGTATCGGGCACGGGTTCCTCATCGGTGCAGCGTACAAGGCCGTTGGTGTAGGCGTAGGAATCTATGAAATTGGGGAGGCCGAAGCTTATGGTCCTGCCTTGCAGCCAAATGGCCGAATCCTCAAGATTGCAGGCAAGACCCAGATTGTTAGGTTCGTGGATCACATCTATGTAATGATATCCGTTATGTCTTGCCAGATATATCTTGCCGTTGTTGGAAAGTTGTAATCCGTAAGTTGTAACCTGAGAGATAGTGGTTCTGGAATCTCGTATGGCCTCAGCATTCCCTGCCATCAGATCATACTGGTACAACCCATTGTTGTTCAACACGCATGACATGTACAATTTAGTGTTGTCTGGTGAGAACGATAGTCCGTAATGATTAAAATTGGTATTTGCCTGAATAGAGATACAATTGGTCACAGCCCCTGTGGCCGTGTTGAAGTGGCACACTTCTGCAATGGAAGGGAACGCGTTAGCGTTCACGATGGCAAGCCTTGTCCCATCAGGGGAGAATTTCATCTGACCGATTGCTGACCCTGTCCCTTGAAATCCTAGTGGATGCACCGACCCGACTGCCGAGATTACCTCATCGCCTATCCCCTGTGGGGTGAGATGGTAGGCATGGAACCTGTCGGAATAGAACTTGTGGGCCACCACCCAATAATCCCGACCATTGGCGTGAAGAACTGCGGAAAGCTTTTCAGCCACCGTATCTAGCAGCAGGATGTTTTTCTGTCCTTCCATCACATCACCGAGGCTGTCATTCAGGCACATGTCCACCACAGAGTAGCGGAAGCCGTTCTTCAGGCCACTCTCATAGAAGCCATCAGTGGTGAATACATAAAAGATACGCTTACTTTTTGGAAGAGGCACGATTAGCGCACCCTGTGTTGATGAGTAATGACCAAGAAGGCTGTCTCCATTTGGCATCAAATCGTGATTCCTGTTCCAGATCTTTTCGCTGTTCGTGTAAACCAGTAGGTTGCCGGCACTGTCGCAGATTACCGCACTTGCCTCTGAGTGATTAGGAAGTCCTTGCCTATATATCGCCCCATCCGTCAATAGGACAGGTTCTCCGTTACTGAAATCCAACCCAAGCCCATCCGCGAAATGCCATCTGTCACCCTGTTTTTGAGCAATAGAAATAGAAACTGCACTCAACAAAAGCACAGTTGTGCTAATCGTTGAGCGCAGAATTCTCCAATTCGGTATTGGCAAGAGCGGCATCAGTTGCCTTTCACCATCCTTCTTGTTTCAATGGTCTTGCCGTCCACTATCAGGCTGTAGGTATAGACACCTGCGGCAAGCCCTTTAGGTTGGATGGTGACAGATGCATTACCTCGGTCGGAAAGTATGACCTCTTTGATCACCTGCCCTGCATTGTCATAGAACACCATGGTCGCCACCTTCACCGATCTTGGAAGGTAGAAGCCGATTAATGTCTCCTCAGTGAAGGGGTTCGGGCGGTTCTGATAGAGGATGGCCCCGTCCGCAGAACCAAGTTCCACCACGGTGGTACGCACCTCCACCTGTCCAGATTCGTCAAGCCGCATGTTTGCTCCCGTGGCGCAGCATTGCTCCAGCAGACCTTGCATCTGTGCAAGAGACCCCTCCAATAGATTAATCCGACCCGTCAATCCCTCGATGGTGTCCTGTTGTTCCTGAACGGCTTTAACCAAAGGAACGACAAATTGAGCGTAGGATAGAGCATATGAGTCGTTATCATGCTCAGGAACACTGACAAGAGAAGTTACAAATCCACTTTGCATTGCCGCTTCTTCAACTTCCTGAGCAATGAATCCCGCGTGGACCATAGACGTGGATGGGGCAAAATCAGCAATGTCCTGCGGTAGTCCTAAACCTGTGGTATCCAATGGTTGAGGCATTTGTTCACGCAGAAAGGCATCCAATTCCTGTGTATTCATCTGATAAGTGACGGGGCGTAAGCGCATAATGAAGTCTAACCCACTTACATCTTCGTTCACATTGAACTTGAATCGTCCGTCACTAGAAGTCCAAAGTCCTGAAGTATTGTAACAACCAGTGACGGACGCATTACCAAATTGCATTCGGTTAGCGGCAGTAACTACCGCTCCTCTTCCGATAGCGGTGGCATTGGTATAATTCCCATTGGCATCTGCCTGATATCCTAGGAAGGTATTGTAGGAACCTGTGGCGTAGGAGTCTCCCGTCTGATATCCGATAGCCGTATTTCCAGCCCCTGTGGTGTTTGACACCCCTGCGTTGTTACCAAGAAGCACATTATAGCTGCCAGTGGTAGTGTTCTGTCCCGACTGATGACCCGTGAAGAGATTATGTTGTCCGGTGGTGTTGAAGCGACCAGCATGGTAGCCGAGAAAGGTGTTGTACCATGCGGTGGTATTGGACATGCCACTCAGATAGCCCACCATGGTGCAATGTGTCCCACTTATGTTGTTGCTTCCCGCGCCTGCGCCAACAAATACATTGAGAGTGCCTATTGTGTTCGATGGGCCAGTGTTATAGCCAATATACGTGTTCAACTGTCCCCCGGGTGTTGTGCTCTGTCCCGCTCTCCCCCCATAGAAGGTATTATAACTATAGCTACTGGCCCCTTGACCACCTGCCTGATATCCTGTAACCGTATTGTAGCTTCCTGTTGCATTTCCCTTTCCTGATTGATAACCGATGAAAGTATTCTCCACACCTGATGTGTTTCCATGCCCAGCCTCGTGACCGAGGAAGATATTATTGTCGGCAACATTATTATACCCAGCACCTGAACCTATAGCTATGTTTTCGCGGTTGGTAAGTCCCGAATATCCCGATTCGTAGCCCAGGTAGCAATTATCATGTCCAACAGTACTTTGATATCCTGAATTCATACCAAGGAAACAATTATTGGATCCAGCGTCTTGAAATCGACCACTGTTGTATCCCAAAAACGTGTTCCTAAGGGACTTGTAGCCCCCTGAGCCTGAATTTGACCCTACAAAAGTGTTATAAATCCCATCGTGGTTAAGCAGACCAGCGTTTGCTCCAACAAAGACATTGTTTCCTCCAGCCCCGTTATTATTTCCTGCATTTTTACCTAAAAATGTATTATAAGACGCACCGTTAATTCCTTGCCCTGCACCATTGCCAAGTAAGGTGTTTTCCGTACCCGTCATGGTACTGTTTCCTGCATTTACACCTACAAAAATATTGTTCGTATTTCCATCGTGCCAGAGAATGCGCTGTCCTGCAATGAGATATGCTCTAGAGCTAGTGCTGACGTTTATGTCTCCTCCCACCACTTCCAATAGATTAACCGGGGTTAAAGTGCCAATGCCAACATTTCCTGGGCCAGGAGCTGGAAAAATGTTCTGTGAGTTGGCGTTAGATGGAACGAGACAGGAGACTGTAATAGTCATTTTAATGGTGAAGAGGATTGCCTTTTTCATGATGCTTTTGGTTTAGAATTGGAGGCCCTTGAAAGTAATGAAAAAGAAACTAAAGCCTGACCATCAGATCACGTTTATTCTCAAACCTCCACTTTTAGGAGGAACCACGAAAGCCCCGCGTAAGTGAGAAGGAACAGCACGTTCAGTCCTAGTCCGTAAGGCATTTCGGAAACACCGAGCACCACACTCGCCCCATAGAGCAGGACAGCACCTCCAACCATGCCAAAGAGTTTCCCCAATTCGTAAGGAACCGGATAGTATTTTCTTCCCAGCAGATAGGACGCTACCATCATGGAACCGTAACAGGCAAAGGTGGCCCAAGCCGAAGCCATGTAACCGTATTTGGGGATGAAAAGCAGGTTGATGGCGATGGTAATGACTGCCCCAAAAATGGCCAATCCGGCACCGTGCGAGGTCTTCTCCGTGAGTTTGTACCACACCGATTGATTGTAGTAGATGCCGAGGAAGATGTTTGCCATCAGGAGAATTGGAACAACCTTCAGTCCGACCCAATACTCCTCGTTCGGAATAAAGTATTTGAAGAGGTCGATGTAGAGCATTACGAAGAGGAAGGTTCCAGCCAGTATCCACACGAAGTAGGTCATTATTTTGGCGTACAGCTCCTTGCTACCTGCTTCTTTCTCTTGCGAGAAGAAGAACGGCTCGGCTGCATAGCGGAACGCCTGTATCATCAACGAAATAACGATGGAGAGTTTGTAGCAGGCACCGTAAACTCCCAACTGATACATGGCTCCATCTTGCCCAAGAATGGGATAGAGGATGCGTTTTAGCATCACGCGGTCAAACATCTCGTTCATCATTCCAGCCAATCCGGCAACGAGCAGTGGAAGAGAGTAAATGAGCATGGGTTTCAGCAAGCTCCACTGTGGTTTAGTGAGTCCGCGAAGCATGGTTGACCCCAGCAGAAGGAACTTCACAATGCTGGCAATAAGGTTGGCAATAAAAACGTAGCCTACGCCCGTTCCAGCATCGTAAAAGGTATCGGTAAACCAATTGCCACCACCTTCGGCAACAAGCGGTAGGCAGTAGCGAAGAAAGAACACATTGAGACCAATGTTTACCAGCACATTGGCGATGTTGATACCAGCAAAGGTCTTGGCCTTGTTCTCCGAACGTAGCCGCGCCAAGGGTATGGACGATACCGCATCTAACCCTACAATAATGGCAAACCACACCACATATTCCTTATTGTCGGGATAGAGCAACCACTCGGCAATAGGCTGCGCGAAGATGATAGCCATGAGGATAAACACCGCTGTGCTGCTCGCCAACGAACTCAATATGGTAGAGAAAACGGTCTTCGATTCATGTTCCTCCTTGGTGGAAAAACGGAAAAAGGCCGTTTCCATACCATACGTCAATAGAATGATGAGAAAAGCGACATAGGCATACATTTCGGTAATAACCCCGTACTGCTGCGGCACAAACACCACCGTATGCAAAGGCACGAGGAGGTAATTAAGAAAGCGCGCCACAATGGAACTGAGTCCATAGATGGCGGTCTGACCTGCTAGCTTTTTAAGGATTGACAAGGTTTTTTCTGTTGCATTCCTCAACCCAAAAATGGGCAGCGGATTGTGCTGTGCAAATTAAAGAATGTTAAAAGTGAAATAGCGAGCAGCGACCATGGAATAGTGAACAAGGTAGGGGGCAAAGGCAATACGCACTCAGTACAACTGCCCTGAGCTTGAATTTTCTGTCAAATGTTCTTATTGTTTCTGTCATCTGTGGCATATAACCAGTATGACTTAACCTACCGCCAACTTAACGGTAGTAGGTCTAAACCGTCTGAGTAGAAATCAATCCGTTAAGCACTCCCTATTGAACGGTTTCCCCCGAAGGCCGCGCTGCTACGGTATACCAAGACTCCCTCAGCCGCGTAATCCCCATAATGCCAACCCCAAACTCAGCGTGCATAGTCATATTCGGATTGCCGCGGTAGTCCTGCATAAAGCCAATGGGCAGTTCGGTAATCTCTTCCCATTCCATCAACGCCTCGTCTTCCAGCGTCAAAAGTGTTTTATTCTTAAATAAATCAGGCGATGCGTTTAGCACCTTACTGGATTCCTCCCATCGGTGCACCGGAAGAACAGCATCCACCACCAAAGCACCTGAATAAAGCAACGGTCCTCCGCCAAATAATATAAAGGCGAAATACTTATCTATGCTCAATGCCTTATACAGTATCACCGGGCGGTAAAACAGCACGGCAGCAATCAGGCAGAACATGATATAAAACGCCCAGCCATCAATGGGTAAGTGAGCGTCCAATGTGAGGCCCATTATAAAGGCAGGCGAAACAAATACAGATATCATAAGCAAGGTCAAGCTCCAATGCCACGAGTGGTGCGAATAATCCTTGGCAGATGCCTTCGGAAACCTGACCCCCGTTCGCTTGGCTAGTGAAGAGACGGCCGTTGCCGTAAGCTCCCTCCGTTTGGGCTCTAATGGAAACTGGTTGAGCAAATAGCAAGTGTGTGCAAATAAGCTTGGTTCATGCTTGTAAAACTCCGCTGGTCGTTCCACAAAATTCTCCATACAAACCGCAAAAAACTCGTGCATATTTGTTTTACCATAAGCACGAATAAAACGGTAGTCCGATGTAGCTTTTGCAACCTCAGCCTCCTTTAACCAAGTGTTGAGGTAAAATGCAAAGCGTTCTTTAGACGGAGAGCCTTTCACCGTATCAATTTTAAGCGCATGCGCCATTTCATGCACCGCCAAATACAGTCCATCCTCCTCATTTTCTATTCCAGAAAGCACACTGTCCCAAGCCAGATACATGGTGCCATTTTCGGATGTCAACCCTGTGGTCTGCTGCTTTATCATAGGCGTGTAAAACGCACCCGAAGCAATATGTATGGTGTGCAAAATTGGAATTAGATAACTCTCAAATCCGAAGGTGAGTTTTACCGCAGCAAAGGCCACGGTAAGTTTCATTTCCATGGTTACATCTAAACCATGCCCAACAAATTTCTTGCTACTGGCAAACGCCACTACCCTATTTATGGTTTTAGCTTTCATATCGGGCGAAAGCTCTCTATAAAACGCAGAACGCTTAGCCAGTAACAGACTGTATGTTTCAAACTCTGACCGAGAGATTCGCGTGCGCCATTTCAGGCGATTAAAGAAGAAATCCCGAGCCATTTCCAATGGCCCAGTCTCTTCAAAAGCTATGCGTTGTGATTCTTGTTTCATGCAGCAATCAGAATACCATTTGCATTAAGAAAAGCGTTCTAATACTACTGCTAAAATAAGCGTTGCCTTCAAAAGATGTAGCGTTGTCTATGCGTGCACAACGCAATCTATCTCGCACTTGCTACAAACGACTATTCACTATGCCTTAAACAAGCACAAAAAAAAGCCTGAGCAACTTGCTCAGGCTTTTTCATTCAAATCATTAGAACGTCTTATTCCGAATCTCCCGCAGGGGCAGTGTCTGGACTTTCGGTGGCCACTTTCTTCCAAGGCCTAAAGCGGACGCCAACCATCATTTCGTGCGTTCCGTTAGAGTAGTTTCTGAGGTTAGAAGTGGCCATGTCGTAGCTGTAAGCAAACACAAGAAAGTCTTTATACGCCAATCCACCCATGAACGAAACAGCATCGTCATGCCGGTATGAAGCACCAATCCAGAACTGATCTCTCCAATCCAATTTCAATCCCGCATCAAACTGCGGTGGTGCTGGAAATACGTACTTCAGGAGCAAATTCGGCTGAATACCGAAATCGCCCACGTGGAAGGTATAACCGCCCATGAGCATGTAGTGTCTAGCCAACCTGCTGTCTGGATTGTCCTGATTTTCGAGGAATTTCAACTCATTGCCAATAAGCTGTGGCAAGGAGATTCCCACATTGAAGTTCTTATGTTTCAGGTTCAATCCGAAGGTTGCATCGGCTGTGTAAACCGTCATCATTTGATTTGGGAACACGGGATCACCGTTATCGTAGAGGGTTACTTTTGTTCCATCAATACGGTACTGAAGGAGTCCGAAACTCAATCCCATTCCCAACTTTAGAGACTTACTCAGTTTGAGGTGATAGGCATATGACAGGTAAAAACCCACACGGCTTGTTGGCCCCGTAATATCGGCAAACACCGAACCTCCCATTCCCATGTTCTGTTTCTTAAATGGGCCGTGTGCCGAAAGGATAAAGGTTCTTGGCGCATCGGTAATTCCTACCCATTGCAGTCGGTTGTTCGATTTGACTTCCCAATAGTCGTGCTGCCCCGTGGTAGCAGGATTCAGTATATAGTCGTTGAGCATATACTGACTGTATTGAGGAATCTGCTGACCAAAGGAGGCCAGCGAGAATCCAACAAAGAGGGTTGATATGCATAGAATTCTCTTCATGATCATCTAATAATAGTGATTGGTCCTGTGAACGGCTCCGCGAAATTGGCTGAGTAGATCACGTAGTAGTATGTTCCAACAGGAAGGTCTTCGCCTTTAAATCGACCATCCCATGGCACAGGATAGCCCGGTGCCGACTGGAACAGCATCTGTCCCCATCTGTTGTACACTTCCACAATGGCATCTTCAAACAATTGAATGTTGTCAATTCTCCAAGTATCGTTTATACCATCCCCGTTAGGCGAGATACCATCGGGGAATAGTATTCCTGGTGTTACCTCAACAAGAACCGAATCGGTGTTTGTACATCCGTTCTCATCCGTAACAGTCACATAGAACATCGTTGTTCCATCAGGCCGAGCCGTTGGGTTGGTAATGCTCGAATTGTCGAGGAATTCCGCTGGTTCCCAACTATAAGTCCATCCCGTTACCACTCCGTTTGCGTTCAATCCAATAGAACCACCAGTTGGAATTAACAGATTGTTTCCCGCATCAACTGGAGGATTGTTGTAAGTGTAGATGGTAACAGAATCAACAGCCACGCAGTTTCCGATGCTTACGGTCAGATAATACGTAGTCGTATCTATTGGTGTAGCAATCGGGTCTGCAACAGCTGAATCGCTCAACGTGGCTGCTGGCGACCACAGGTAACTTCCGCCACCAGAACCATCTAAAAGAATCGGATTACCGATACAAACGGTATCCCCCAATCCAGCATCAGCAACGATGTTCACCAATGTTCCAATACTGTAAGAAGCAGTGATAGAACAACCGATAGCGTCTGTGATGACCACAGTGTAAGTACCGAACAGAACGCCTGTCAGGTCTTGCGTCTGAGCTCCTCCTGGAGACCAGTTGTAGGAGTATCCCGGAACGCCACCCACAACCGATAGGTCGATGGAGCCGTTGGAGATATTGCTACAGGTTGATGCTACGCTTGTTGCATTTGATACAATTGCCGGTGGACCATTGACCGTTGCACTTGCAAGAGCAGTACATCCATTGGCATCTGTTACCGTTGCAGTATATGTTCCAACACAAAGGTTAGTTCCCTGACCACCTGGATCATTCCAAGTGATGACGTAAGGTGCAGTTCCTCCAACTGGAGTTGCTGTTCCAACACCATCACAATCCGTTCCGCAAGTCACATCTGTTGCGCTTGCAGATAAGGTCAGAGTAGCAGGCTCTGTAATAATTACGGACGCTTGAGTAACACAAGCTGGCGATTGAGAATCTGTTACCGTTACGGTATAACTTCCAGGAACAAGGCCAGTTGCCGTTTGCGTGTTCTGGAAGTTTGGATCATTCCACGAGTAAGTGTATGGTCCAACACCGCCATTGGCAAATGCTGTGGCCGTTCCATCTCCTGCACCGTTACACGATACGTTTGTGAAAATAGGAACCGTTGCAGTCAAAGCATTGTCTTGGTTGATAGTCGTTGAAGCCGTAGTCGTACAACCAATATCATCCGTGATGGTTACTGTCCAAATTCCAACACAAAGATTTGTAGCTGTGCTGCTTGTTTGTACTGGATTCGTATTCCAAGAATATGTAAACGGAGGAGTCCCACCTGATGGCGTAACCGTAGCTTCTCCGCTGCAATTGCCTGAGCAAAGAACCTGAGTCACAGAAGTGATGGCTGCCGTTAGAATTGGTGGCTCTGTCAAGTTAATGCTAGTTGTATCAGCACATCCTGAAGCATCCACTACAATCACGGTGTATTGTCCAGCACATAGTCCTGTGATTGTTGGCGTGGTCTGAAGTCCGGGCAACCAAAGAATGGTGTAGTTTGGAGTTCCACCTGTTGGTGTAACCGTCAATTCACCATCGCAAACACCACCACAAGTAGGATTCTGAACCGCGACAAGCGCTTCAAGAACTGGTGGTTCGATAATGGTAATGCTCGTAGAATCTGAACAACCATTCGCATCCGTTACCACAACTTGGTAAGTTCCTGCACACAAGCCTGTAATGAACGGAGTTGTTGAGTTGTTTGCATCATCCCATGCGTAACCGTAAGGAGCTGTTCCACCTTGAACAAGCACGCCTGCAATTCCATCGCACTGTCCGCCACACGTGATGTTTATTCCAGAATCCAAGAGCGTAAGCACGAGCGGTTCTGCAATAACAGTTGAGGCGGTTGCAGTACAACCAAGTGAGTCAGTCACTACCAATCCGTAAATGCCTGGGCAAAGACCAATCACCGTATCGTTTGCTGTTGAACCAGGATCATTCCATTGGTAGGTGTATGAACCTGTTCCACCAGTAGCAAGCGCAATTGCAGTACCATCGCAGTCTCCGAAACAGCTGACAGAAGTTGGTGTTATGGTGATGCTGATTGAATCCGGCTCGTTGATGGTGACCGTAGTTGAATCGATACAACCCGCAGCATCCGTAGCTACAACGGTGTAAGTTCCAGCGCAAAGAGCAATAACCGTGTCGTTGGCTGTTGCGGAAGGATTGTTCCACAGATAGGTGAAAGCACCTGTTCCGCCAGAAGCAACAACCGTGGCTTCACCATCGCAAACTCCGTAGCACGAAGCATCAACAGTAGTTGTCACGAATGTAATTGCCGCTGGTTCAGAAATGGTTGCCGTTGCTTGCTGTGTACAACCATTGGCATCCGTAACTGTAACGGTGTATGTTCCAGCACACAATCCTGTTTCCGCATCTGAGGTGCCTCCCGATGACCATAGGTATGTGTACGGAAGTGTGCCTCCGGAAGGAATAACAATGGCAGTTCCATCGCATGAACCCGAACAACTACTGTTCAACACAAACAGAATACTTGTTGAAATTGGGTTGGGGTCTTCCACTTCAATCTGTACCGTAGATTGGCAGCCATTGTCGCCAATAACAGTTACGTAATAAATGCCGGCACATAGACCAGTGGCTGTTGTAGCTGTCTGGCCTGCAGGGTCGTCCCAGATAATTGTAAATGGTGCAACCCCTCCGCTAATTATGACCGTTCCAGTTCCATCACATCCAGCATCACAGGAAGCATCCGTGCTAGAGGCCGAAATAATAGGACCATCAACATTGCTAACTGGGATAGATGCCGTTCCGTCACAGCCAGAAGCATCGGTTATAACTACAGCGTAAATTCCTGCGCATAAGGCGGATGCAGCGTTGTTTACAGAAACGCTTGGTGACCAGCTGTATGTGTAAGGCCCTCCATCTCCACCGGTTGGTGTTAAGGTTATTTCTCCGTCACATATTCCGCAGGTTGCTTCAGTTACATTGGCGTTTCCAGCTATTTCGGAAGGTTCGCCAATTGTTACTAATTGAGTATAAATACATCCTAACGAGTCACTAATCTGAACATTATAAGACCCTGCACACAAGCCTGTTGCCGTTGCGGTGGTCTGCCCACCAGGAACCCATAAATATTGGTAAGGGGTAACACCTCCGATTGGGCTAACAGTTGCTTCTCCGTCACAAACACCAAAACAGGTTGCATCGGTGCTAGTAACGTTTGCTCCAGTTGGTCCACTGGTATTGCTAACTGCAATATTAAAACTGGTTCCGCAACCTAAGGAATCGCTTACATCTACTGTGTAGATACCCGCGCACAGACCAGTAATAGTTGCTGTGGTTTGTCCATTACCCCATAGGTATGAATAGCTAGGAGCTCCGCCACTAGGAATTACGGTAAGTTCTCCATTGCATTGTCCACAATCGGCATTTACAATCAACGTGTCAATTGTAATTTGAACGGGTAATTCGTCTACAAAAACTGATCGCTGTTGCTGACAGCCATTTGCGTCTGAGACAACCACGGTATAAGTTCCACTGCACAAGCCCGTAGCTGTTGAAGCAGTGCCGCCCGAAGGAGTCCAGTTGTACGTGTAGGGTAATGTTCCTCCAGATGGGATGACACTGGCAGTTCCACTACATGAGCTTGAACAGGCGGCATCTGTTGTCAGAATCTGACTAAGAGAAATTGGATCAGGCTGACCGATTGTCACTTGTGCAACGAAAATACATCCGTTGTCATCGGTGATTATAGCGTTGTAAATTCCCGCGCAAAGGCCAGTTACGGTACTGTCTGTAGAAGCAGCAGGGTCATCCCAAAGAATCGTGAATGATGGTGTTCCTCCAATAATACTGATGCTTGCCGTTCCATCACAACTTCCATTACAGAGCGCGTCTGTTGAAGAAGATGTTACAACAGGGCCGTCAATGTTGCTGAGTGCAAAAACTTCAATTGTTTCACAACCACTTGCATCTGTAATGGTAACGGTATAAATCCCAGCACAAAGCGCAGAAGCCGTTTCTGTTGAAGAAACATTTGGAACCCAAACGTAGGTGTAAGGACCACCGTCACCTCCAGAAGGAGCAAGTACGATTTCTCCGTTGCACTGTCCGCAAGTGGCTTGCGTAGAGGTGGCGTTGGAAACAATTTGAGATGGTTCAGCAATGGTTACAAGTTGTGTGTAAATACAACCTATTGAATCGCTGATTTGTACGTTATAGTTTCCTGCGCAAAGTCCTGTAACCGCTGAAGTTGTTTGTCCACCTGGTACCCAGTTGTAGGTGTAAGGTGGTATTCCACCGATAGGAGCAACGCTTGCTTCTCCATCGCACGTACCGAAACAGCTTGCATCAACCACAGCAACGGTAGCACCCGTTGGGCCATCTGTGTTGCTCACTGCAATGTCGAAGTTCCTTACGCAACCAACTCCATCGGTCACATCAACTGTTTGAACTCCGGGGCAAAGTCCAGTAACGGTAGCTGTAGTTTGTCCGTTGCCCCAGAGGTAAGTATAAGGTGGCACACCTCCATTAGGAAGCACTTCAATCTCACCATTACAGACACCGCAAGTGGCATTTGTTATCACGGTGTCAATTGAGATTCCAGTAGGAGGTTGGAAGATGGTTTCAGTAGCGGTTGCTGTACATCCGTTGGTTCCAGTTACTGTAACCATGTAGGTTCCTGCGCAGAGACCTACGGCAGTCACTGTAGTCTGATTATTCGGGTCATTCCACTGATACGTGTAAGGTGGAGTTCCTCCAGTAACGAAGACGCTTGCCGTTCCATTACAAACGCCAAAGCAGCTTACATCGTTGGCAGTAGTGAAAGCAGTTAGGACTAGTGGTTGAGTTATAGTAACCGTAGAAACCGAAACACAGCCATTGGCATCTGTCACCGTAACGCTGTATGGCCCAGCACAAAGACCTGTAATTGTTGCGTTTGTCGTATTGTTTTGGTCGTTCCATTGATAGGTATAAGGGGCAGTTCCTCCTGTTGCTGTTACCGTGGCCGTTCCGTTGCAAAGTCCGTTACAGGTAACATTGGTTTGAGCCGTGATACTTGACGTAAGTCCGTTTGGACCTGTAATTGTGATTGTTTGTGTTTCCACACAACCATTTGCATCGGTCACAGTAACTGTGTACGTACTTGCGCAAAGACCAACGGCTGTTTGCGTGGTCTGAGCCGAGGCATCATCCCATAAGTAGGTGTATGGTGCAGTACCACCAGCTACATCAGCAGTGGCTTCACCAATACAGTTTCCATCGCATTGTAGATTGATAATCCCTGAGAAGGTAATCACGATAGGGGTTGGTTCAGCGATAGTTACGGGTACTACGAAGTCACAACTGTTAACATCCGTAACAGTAACGGTGTAAGAACCAGCGCAAAGGCCAACCGCAGTAGCAGTAGTTTGTCCAGCAGGATCATCCCATAAATAGGAGAAGGGAGCCGTTCCTCCAACAACAGTTACAGAAGCGGAACCATCGCATACGCCATTACAAGTTGCATCAATAACCGTAGCGGTGGCTGTAAGGCCAGCTGGATTGTTGACTGTTCCGGTGGTAATATCCGTGCAACCATTTGCATCAGTAACTTCTACCGAATACGTTCCTGCGCAAAGGTTTATGGCAGTAGCTGTTGTTTGGTTGAGCGGGTCATTCCAGAGATAGGTAAACGGAATTGAACCACCAGAAGGGATTACGGTAATGGCACCATCGCAGTTTCCAGCGCAAGTTCCGTTATCAATAATGAGAAGAGAAAGTCCGATAGGAGCTGGTTGTGTAAGCGTTACTTGGTTTACAGCCACACATCCATTATCGTCCGTTAGGGTAACGGTGTATAGACCTTGGCATAAACCAACTGCGGTTGGGGTAGTTTGAGCCAATGGGTCGTCCCACAAATAAGTAAATGGAGGCGTTCCTCCAACGGGAGTAGCAATTGCTTGTCCATTACAAGAATCGTTACACAAAGGATTTACTCCTGACATGAAAAGAGTTGCCGATGGAATGTCGTTTATCAACGAAGTAATTACTCGTGAACAACCAGTGGCATCCGTTACAGTGACATTATATACGCCAGCACAAAGACCAGTAGGGTTTGTTCCTGAAACACCGGGCTGCGTCCAAACATAGGTATATGGAGCTACTCCAGTAATAGGGGTTAGATTGATAGCACCAGTACACTGTCCGCAGAGCGAATTGATGATGGTTTGCCCGATATTAATTTGAGCCGGCTGTGCAATGACCACTTCTTCCGTGTAGATGCAATTGTCTGCATCCTGAATTTGAACATAGTAAGTGCCAGCGCAAATTCCTGTAACATTTGCAGTAGTAAAACCGCCAGGAACCCATTGATAGGTGTATGGAGCGGTTCCTCCAATTCCACCTACAGTTGCCTCTCCATCGCATGATCCGAAGCAAGAAGCATCGGTAATTAGCGTGTTGCTTCCCGTTGGCCCATCAACGTGACTTACGGGCACGAAGAAGTTTTCGGTACAGCCATTGGCATCGGTAACTTCCACGTTATACACGCCTGCACATAGGTTGGTGATGGTTGATGTAGTAGCTCCCGTGTTCCATAGGTAGGTGTATGGTGCATTACCCGTGAGAGGAGTTATGGTAATAGACCCATTGCAAAATCCGCAATCAGCGTCCGTTATGTTGGAAGAAATTGTAATTGGCCCTGGTTCGTTAACAGTAGCCAAGGAATCATTGCTTCCTGAACCGCTAAACCCAATTTCCCAATCGAAGATGAATCCATCATCAATAGCGAAGTTGTCAGTAACAGTGATGGTCCAATCTCCATTTAACGGACATCCGATGAGGTTATTAAAGGACTCAACCGGAGTGTAGCTACCTGAAGGAAGAGCATCACCATCGCTAACAGGAACCGTGTTTCCAGCGGTTGCCTCAGCTCCCATTGTGCCGAAGGTCGGTGTGTTTGACCAGCAATAATCCCATCCAATTCCTGGAATACCATTTGCCTCATTATCTGCTGCGTCACCAAGAAAAGTAGAACCTGGCCCGCCTACCCCGATTGATTGAACTAGGTCGATGACCGTTCCGTTGGGGCAGGTCAACTGAATGTCGAGGTCACCCAAATAGGAATGTTCCATGTTGACACAGAGTCCTTGAATATCCTGCCCACTTAGTACTGTTGAACCAGAAGGAAATCCGTTAACTGGAATTGTTGTAGTGTACGAAGCCCCTGTTCCATCTGGTAGGGCAAGAGTTCCTCCGTTGAAAGAGCCTCCAAGCGTGATGGCACTTGATGTGCAGCCATTCGCATCCGTGACTACCACTGAGTAATCACCGGCAGGAAGGTTATTGATGTCTTCTGTTGTTTGTCCAAGAGGATACCATTGGTATGTGTATGGACCAGCTCCTCCGCTAACGGTGAGGTCAATTGCTCCATCAGAACCTCCCTCGCACGTCACATCTGTTACATCTAAGGTGATGATGATTGGGTCGGGTTCTATGATTGTGAATGTTTCGGTAAGCGAACATCCGGTTGCATCCGTAATGGTCACGGAATAGTTGCCACCACAGAGACCGTTCTCAGTTGGCCCCGTTCCACCTGTAGGTTGCCAATCAATTGTGAAAGGGGGATTATTGCCCGTTACCACCACCGAGGCAGTCCCATCGCAACTTCCGCTACACGAAACATCGGTTGTAGTAAGCGTATATTGGATTTGATTGTCTGCAATTGTAAAGTTTGCCGTTTCGGAGCAACCGTTCGCATCCGTAACCAATACAGAATAATTGCCCGCGCAGATGGAAACTGAACTTGGCCCACTGTTGCTAGGAGACCAGGTGAAGGTATATGGAATCGTTCCGCCCGTTGGAGCAACGCTAGCCGTACCATCGCAAATACCGTTACAAGACGCATCTGTGCTTGTTGGGTTTAGCATTAGAGTTGCTGGCTCATCAATAATAACCTCAAGCGAATCGCTACAGCCAGCAGCGTCCGATATAATGATCTTGTAAGTTCCCGGCCCAAGGTTGCTTATGTCTTGAGTGCTCTCACTGTTTGGTTGCCAGCTATACACTAAAGGGGGTGTTCCTCCAGCAACAGAAATGTCAATAGAACCATCATTGTCTCCATTGCAAGTAACGTCTTGGTGTGTTTCAGAGATGATAAGTGTTGGAGATGAAGTGATGGTAATGGAACCACTGGTTGTACAGCCATTGGCATCCGTAAGAATTCCATTATAAGTGCCTGCCGCTAGGTTTGAAATGTTCTGTGTGGTAAGATTTCCTGGAGTCCATAGGAAAGTGTATCCGGGAGTTCCTCCAGAAGGGGTAAGTTCGATAGACCCATCGTTTGCGCCACCACAAGTGAGGTTTTGAACGCTTACAGAAACAATAAAATCAGGAGGAGATGTTATGGTGTAAGATACATTGGTTAGGCATCCAGTCCCTTGGTCGGTAACTACTACTGTATAAGTTGCTCCTGATAATCCTGTAATACTTGCTCCCGTAGCCCCGTTTGACCAATTATACGTGAACGGACCAACTCCGCCTGATACGACAAGGGAAATGCTTCCATTATTTGTTCCCGGACAGGTAGGGTCTTGAACTGTTGCAACTACAGTTGCGGCTCCCTGATTGCTAATGTTGAAAGATGTATCGCGTGCACATCCGTTAACATCCGTGATTGTCACTGAGTAAATTCCAGTAGGAATGGTGTTCAAGTCTTCGTTAGTCGACCCGTTAGACCACAGAAATGAGTAAGGCCCAGAACCCCCACTAATAGACAAGTCGATGCTTCCATTAATACTTCCACAGCCTGGTTGAGTGATAGATGTGGAAACGACTATCTGGTTCTGTGCTTGAATGGAAAATGCTGCGATTGAAACGCATCCAACAATATTGTCTGTAACTATCACAGTATAATTCCCTGCGGCCAAACCGGTTACGTCTTCAGTAATTGGCCCATGAGACCAATCATAGCTGAAATCACCGCTTCCACCGTTTACCGTAATGTCAATTTCACCATCATTTGATACGCAATTGGTGCCATCGGTAACAACACCTGTTACATCGTGTCCAGGGAAATTGTTTACGATAACCGAAAGCGTATCGAGACATCCGATGATATTGTCGGTTACTACAACCGTGTAAATGCCAGCAACCAACCCGGAAAGGTCTTGAGTAGGAGCAGACCCTGGCTGCCAGTTATAGCTGTAATTTCCGGATCCGCCTATCACGGTCAGGTCAATAGAACCATTGGCCTCGTTGCATTCTGCATTCACGCTAAATACAGATAAAGAAAGCGCAGAACCATTCAAAATCGTAACGGAGAGATTACCTGTACATCCATTAGCATCCTCAACGGAGAGTAGATAATTGCCAGCACCTAAACCGCTCAAATCTTGAGTTAACTCACCATTTGACCAAGTGTATAAATATGGAGGAACTCCACCGGACACAGAGACATCAATTGCGCCATCATCCTGTCCATCGCAACTCACGTCATTGCTTGTTTCTGTTAGAATAAGTTGAGCAGGCTGAGTTAAAACCACTGCAGGAAAAACATGCGTACAACCCGTGAAATCTGTAGCCGTAAGCGTGTAAGAACCGGCCGTTAAACCACTAATATTCTCTGTGGTTTGTGCTGTGCCGGTCCACGAGAAAGTATAAGGCGGTGTTCCTCCAGAGACCCCACTTGATGTAATAGACCCATCGTTTCCACCAAAGCAGATTGGATTTGTTCCAGTGAAGGTTCCAGCCCAATCGGGAGTTGTGTTGATAGTGAATGGCTCGGTTTGCTCGCAACCATTAGCGTCAGTAATTATGACCGTATAATTACCACCGTCTAAACCTGATATCGAATTGCCACTAGCTAAAAATGGTGGCCATTGATACGTGTAAGGTGCAACACCGCCAGTCACTACAACTGAGGCTGTTCCATCATTACTATCAGGGCAGGTTTCTGGCATCGTTGAAACGGTTACTCCGAATGGAGCAGGAACATTTATAGTTGCAAACCCGATTGCCGCTTGACAACTTCCACCACCACCGTTTTGACCCACTACGATTATTTGGTAGTTGGTTGTTACTGACCCTAGACCAGCGAAACAAAAACTTGTGGCCGCTTGTGGCCCAGATGATTGAAAAATGACACCGTTAAATAGCTGATATACGTAATTTGGTGATCCACCAGAAACGTAGATACAGATACTGCCATCCATGGTACCGTTACACGAAACGTCAGTTGCAACGATGGAATCGATAACTACAGGACATTGCGCTTTCGTCTCCGTTGTGAGAAGAAAAAGTGTCAAAAGCGGAAATACAGATGAGATTAGGTCGCGTAAAGCTCGCTTCATATCGGTTGATTAAGTAGGAAAGTCAATGTTAAGCCTGGTTGATTCATGGTTGAAATCAAGGGGTTAAAGTACAATTTTTCGGATTATTAGGTAGTGACGGATTGGTAGGTTACGAATAGGGTCGTGTTTATCGTGGAATCATATTGACTACACACGCTTTCAGTTTTTCAAAGTCGTCCAAAAAATCAGGTATCTGCCTTCTTCAGAGGGAGTGTTCTAAAAAGTGTGTCAACACTTTTTAGAACACTCCCTTTCAGAATTTCGGATACCGCCTTAATTCCACCCACCGAGCCACCAATAGCAATGATTTCTATGCCTTTTAAGTCAATCAAGTTCAAATCTTTCTGTAAATTTTTTCCTTCGCATCAATCACTTCAAACGCTAATCGGTCGTCAGAAAAAAGGAGGCTTTCCTTCGACCCTAAACAAAGAAACCCGCCAGTAACAAGGCTGTTCTTAAATAAATGCAGTACTCGCGACTGAAGAGGTTTCTGAAAATAAATGAGCACATTTCTGCACATAATAAGGTTGAACTTATTGAATGAGCCATCCGTAACCAGATTGTGCTCAGAAAACATCATTTGCCTCTTAAATAAGTCATTGAAGACCGCATTGCCGTAAGAAGAAGAATAGTAGTCAGAAAACGAGGCATTCCCACCACTCAACAGGTAGTTTTGGGCGTATTCGGTAAAATTCCGTGCTGGGTAAATGCCATGTTTCGCCCTTTGTAAAACGTCAGGGTTTAAGTCTGTTCCATGAATAGTAGCGCTGTCCAAAAGCGAAGCTTCGTGCAACAGGATTGCCAGTGAGTAAACCTCTTCTCCTGTTGAGCAAGCAGCATGCCATATCTTTAACTTCTTCTGCCGGCTTAATTCTGGCAATACCTTTTTTCTAATGGCAGCAAAGAAGCCTGGGTCGCGGAACATTTCGGTCACATTAACCGTTAGTTCCTTCAGAAATCTCGAAAAATAGTCCGTGTCTTCAGAAACACGAAGAAGAAGAGAATCAAAGTTCCCGTTTGCATCCTTGTCGGCAATTCGCTGGATGCGTCTTGTAAACGATGCGCGTGCGTAACCAGAAAAATCAATTCGATGATTGCGGTTAATCACGGCAATCACTTTTTCAACGTCCACTTCTCCAATCGCAACTCGTTTGCTTTCTTCCATAAACCTCAGTTGCAAACTTGAACGTTCGTAATATAATTTGATTTTAGACGGTGTCTCAAAAGACAGCGAGACGTTTACTTTTTGATTGACAGGAGCGTAGTGTGAACCCTATTCTCGGAATGCACAGCCAATAAATAAATACCAGACGGAAGGTTGCCAGTTTGAACTCTTGTAACCCCAACACCAGATGCGACAGACTGATTTAAAATCGCCTGACCAAGGTTGTTGTAAATTGAAATAAGCATTAAACCGTTGGTTTTTGATTTCATTTCAATGGTGAAGTTACCATCGTTCGGATTTGGGTAAACGCTGAAAAAGGCTTCTTCAGTTCGCTCTTCTATATCCACGCTTTCCAAATTTAAGAAAGCAGTATCGCTTCCGCAGTTATTGAAAGCCACTAAATACATCTCCAACGTGTCGCTTGTGGAAAAGGAATGTGTCGGTTCAAAATCGATACTTGTTGTTCCGTCACCGAAATTCCATTCATAGCTCGTAGCATCATACGAGAGGTTGTTGAATTCAATATCGAACATGGTGAGGTTTGGGGAAAAAGCAGCAGTTGGCAGTGGATCAACTATGATTTGAACCGAGTTTGAAGAACTAGAACACCCAATCCAATCTTCAATGGAAACAACATAGGTTCCACCTTCAAAGATTGTTATTTCGTCACTTACCGAACCAGTATTCCATTCGTAATATGGATACCAAGTAGTAACGGAAAGCACTACACTCTCTCCTTCGCAGAATTGAGTTGGACCGCTTACATCTATTGTAGGTTGAGGAGGATTTGCAACTTGGTTGACTTGGAAGGTTATTGTATCCGTGCAGCCCGTGTAATGTGTTACAACAGCAGAATAAGTACCTGCAGTAAGAAGAACGCTTTGGTCTGTTTGACTGGTTGGTAGCCATTCGTAGCCAACATAAGTTTCGTTTATGCTGAGTTGACAACCAGACGAACCAACACAATAATCCGTGTTTCCCAATAAGGTTAGCGGCAAATTAGGCGGGCAGTTGACTTGAGCAACTACCTGAGTCGTCACCATCACTAAAAACGAAAAAAAGAATGCTGCTCTGAAAGTCATCGCTGGTAAAAATAATACTTCGCCATAGAGTGGCGGGCTTGATGGTGAGAAATAAAAAAAGGCGATGAATTTCTTCACCGCCTTTCAAAACTGAAATGATTCAGCTTATTTCTTTTGTGTTCTAATTAATGCTTGATGTCCATTGATGTTAGCTTTCACCAAATAGATTCCAGCTGGAACAGGCGAAAAATCCATATTCAATCTGTTTGCTCCAACCCGGATAGACCTAGATGAAGTTTGAACCAAGGCACCTGTAATCGAATAAACCTCAATTGTAGCCACTCCAGCAACAGTTGAGTTTACATCCAAGGTAGAAAGACCTTCGGTTGGGTTAGGGTAAAGACCAAGAGAGAACACACCATTGGTTTCTTTAATTCCGCTAGGGCCAGCCACTGACATTGTGTAGCCGTTTTCGTCTAATGCTGTAGGCACTGCCTGTGGAAAAGCAATCGTCTGGCTAATAGGCGCAGGAAGTGTTGCAGAACCATTGGTAAGCGAGGTTACGTTAATAGTGAAAACACCAGCAGCTGTAGGAGTACCTGAAATGGTAATAGTTCCACTAGCACCTGCAACATACATACACGGAGTAGCATCGCAAACCGCAGTTAAACCAGCAGGAAGACCAGTTACGGCCCATGAAACATTGGTAACAGTGGCAGAAAGATCCAAGTTTGGATTTGGAATTGGAATTGGAACACCAGGAATAGAAATTGGGCTACCTAACACGGAGGTGTTAACGTCTGCGGTTGCAGGAACAGTGAAGTTCAGAACCTGACCAGCGTAGACCTGATTAATCGTGCCGCCAGCCAAGGCAGAACCACCAGCTGGGCTGAAGGTCTGTGCCTGTGCAGAAAAAAGCGCAGCACTAAGAGTAATAACAGAAAGTAAAGTTTTTTTCATTTTTTTTGGAGTTGACTTGGTTAACTAGAATACGACAAAGATATAAAAGCAACCATTCAAAGCCGAAGACGAAAAAAAATTACCGGTGATTGGAAATGAAAAAGGTGTCTCGAAAATTTTCGAGACCTATTTTTCGTTTCCAATTCCTGAAAGATGCTACACTCCAATCGGCATTCTGGTCTTTTCTACCAGAAGTAACTCAGTTAAAGACATGTTCATCATCATCGCGATTTCACTCGCAAACCGCTGCTCAGAGGCCGTAAGCCGTCTTTTCATATTTCCTGTTTCCATGACTTCTATTTTTTTCTTTTGTTTCATTGCGTTCTGAATTGATTAACGGTTGCTTTTCATTCCTGTTTCCGATATACGATTAACGACCATTTCCTTATGCCTAACGACACAGTTCTTCGCCAACCGACAAAAAGTGAATATCATTGCCTAAGATAAAAATGAAGGTTCTCGTACTCTTTTATTCGCAAACTGGGCAGTTAAAGGAAATTGCCGACAACTGCATTTCCCCTATTCAAAATGACACTTCTATCGAGGTTGATTTCGTGAAAATCGAAACGGAGCATCAATTTCCATTTCCGTGGACACGACTCACATTTTTTAATGTTTTTCCTGAATCGGTCTATGGAACACCTTTCGAACTAAAGCCGATTGCTGTTGACCCAGCAACGAATTACGACCTTATTATCCTTGCCTACACCGTTTGGTACCTCAATCCGAGCATTCCCATTGCTAGTTTACTGCAACACCAAGATGCCAAACGCATTTTCAAAGGGAAGAAAGTGGTTACGCTTCTCGGTTCGAGAAATATGTGGGTTTTGGCACAGGAAAAAGTGAAATGCCACTTGAAAACACTGGAGGCGGAACTGATAGGAAATATTGTCCTTATAGATAGGAACAAGAACCTCGTCAGCATTATCACCATTATTAGGTGGATGTTCTATGGCAAGAAAAATCCGTTTTGGGGATTTCCCCGAGCGGGTATCATTCAGGAAGACATTGAGAGCAGCACACGATTTGGAGAAGTTCTGCTCAATAAATTGAAGACAAACGACCTGACAGACATGCAGGAAGAATTAAACCAATTGGGAGCGGTTGACATCAATCCATCGCTCCTCATTCTTGAAAAACGTGCCTCTAAATTGTTTGGCATGTACGCTGGTTTTCTCAGCAAAAAAGGTGATTTTTTTAATAAGGATCGGTTGGGCCGTGTAAGTTTGCTTTCCTACCTTTTGCCAGTTGGCGCGTTTATCCTTTCGCCCATCACAACAATTTCTTCTTTCTTGATTTCTGTCATAAAGAGAAAGCAGTTGAATGATGAGATTCGTTATTACAAACAGAATTCACTCCGTGAGTGAACATTTTTACGAGAATCTACTTATTTGAATTTGTGATATGCAAGCATACCTTTGCGCGGCCGAAAGCCGCCCCATTTAGATAGCGAAGTTGAAGGAAGTTTACATAACAGCATTATCCAAGTTTCTGCCTAACCAACCCGTTTCAAACGATGAAATGGAGGGCTTTTTAGGAATGATAGGAGGAAAGGCTTCGCGGGCAAGGAGAATTGTATTGCGGAACAACGGAATCAAAACCCGCTATTATTCGCTACTAAAAAATGGAATGTTAAGTCATTCCAATGCCCAGTTGGTTGTTGAGTCGATAAAAGGACTGGGGATTTCATCGGCAGAAATTGAATTGCTCTCGTGCGGAACTTCTGCTACCGATCAAAATTTGCCTTCGCATACAGCCATGGTACACGGCTTACTGGATTCGCCCATGGAGATTATTTCACCATCGGGAGCTTGCTGTTCGGGAATTCATGCCATGAAGTTTGGTTACCTGAGTATAAAATCAGGAGGAACCACTAATGCTGTTACTTCTGGTTCTGAGTTAATCTCGCCCATGATGATGGCGCGGAACTTTGAAGCTGAATCTCGTTCAGAATTAGAGCTAGAATCCAATCCTTTCATTGGTTTTGAGAAGGATTTTCTTCGTTGGATGTTGTCTGATGGAGCTGGTTCTGCACTAATGCAGGACAAGCCGAATAAAAACGGATTGTCTCTGAAGATTGAGTGGATAGAAAGCCGTTCGTATGCAAATGAGTACCAAACGTGTATGTATTCGGCAGCCGATAAGAACAAAGATGGCTCTATTAAAAGTTGGAAGGAGATTGAACCTGCACAGTGGCTCGACCACAGCGTTTTTGCCATGAAGCAGGATGTGAAACTTCTCAGTAGCACCATTGTTCCGTTGGGAGGAAAATATTTGACCGAAATTGCCAAGCGAAGGAACTTGGATGTTTCTTCTGTTGATTATTTTCTGCCCCACCTTTCATCTAATTTCTTCCGTCAGCAGGTTTATGACCAATTGAAAGCCGATCGCATGGAAATCACCGAAGACAAGTGGTTCACCAATTTGGTTGAGGTTGGAAATATTGGCTCCGCTTCCATCTATATTATGCTGGAAGAGCTATTCAATTCAGGAAAATTGAAAAAAGGAGAGAAATTGCTTTTGATGGTTCCCGAAAGTGCGCGTTTCTCTTATGCTTACGCGCTTCTAACTGTTTGCTGAGTAGAAAATTGAAATGCTCGTAAGCCGCGAAGATGTTCCGAAATTCATCCCACAGCGGCAACCAATTGTGGTTGTTCACGGGCTTATTTCGCATACAGAAAATACATCCGTTTCGGAATTTCATGTGGAGGACGGGCATCTTTTTGTCCGCCATGGAAAATTATTGCCTTCGGGCTTGATGGAAAATATCGCACAAACTTCTGCTTTACGTTCTGGTTATCATTTCGCGCATCAAATGCAAGAAGGAGGAGAGATGAAAGAACCGCCTATTGGTTTTATCGGTGCCCTCAAGAACTTTGTAGTTTCGGATTTGCCTTCGGTTGGCTCAGTGCTAAAAACTACCGTTACCATAACATATGAAGTTATGGGAATGCAAGTGGTGGAAGCCAGCGTGGCATGTGGGAGAAATGTTATTGCCACTTGTGAGATGAAAATTTTTCTGAGTCAAGAAAATTAACAACCTAACGGGCAAGTCCCAATATTTAGCAAATTCGCACCTCAATAAGAGAAATGTCATGGTAGAAGAATTGATTGAAAAGTTGAAAGTTCAGATTATCGAAACATTGAATTTGGAGGATTTAGCACCTGCAGATATTAATGCAAATGACCCGCTTTTTGGCGATGATGGCATCGGACTGGATTCAATTGATGCGTTGGAGCTTATTGTGCTAATGAATAAGGAATACAACATTCAAGTTGCCGACCCAGAAGAAGGCAAGAATGTGTTCTATTCTATTAAGACAATGGCCGATTATATTCAGGCCAATTCGTAAAATTTTCGGTGGCCTTTTTGATTGCTAACCCTTAGATTGAAATGCTATTGCAGATTACAGCAGAGATGCCAAACGTCTGAGTTAATAATGGTTGGATTCCGAATCAATAAACAACCACGCTGTCCAAATAAGCGGAAGCACTGGTTAGTTCTACAAGCCCGAGTCCTTGCTTGTAATACGAGCTCGAGCCCGTTCCGGCTGAGTAAGACACCACTTTAAGAAGACCTGAGTAGGAACATCCGTTTTGAGAACTCAAACTTGCTGTTGTACTTTCAATAACCACCGAATCTGTTCCAGCGATGGTCCATTGCATTCCAGCTGTTGGATTGGCAGGCAAATAAACCTCTTCGGCACTCAGCGCGTTGTTCCATTTAAAAGTTTGTCCGCTTTCCTCTCGGAAATAATCGTGAATGGTTCCGAAAGCGCCAGTGGTAATCATATGAGAATAGAATTCTCCGTTGCCCAACTGAGTAACTTCCGTAATCTCCAGTTGAAACCATTGGCTGGCAGGCATCCGGTAGATCCAATAGCTGTTGACGGTGAGAGGAAAGTAGGAACTGCCTCCAGTTCCGGTACAAATGAAGTTTGGGTTGAGCACAGTCGTGTCGGTTACGCAAGCATTGCATGGTCCACCACAGTCGATACCCGTTTCTCCTTGATTTCTCAGACCATCAAAACAGCTTCCGTTTGTAGTGTCGCATGGCACGCACGGCCCACCGCAATCTTCTTGCTCCTCGTTCTGATTTTTCTTGCCATCGTAGCAAGTTTCTTCGCAGGAAGATAGTCCTGAGATAACGAAGATGGAAACCACCATCAGGCACACCAGATCAATAATTCTATGTGGCCTTAGCGTGTTTTTCATTACATGAATAAGACGTTGCCTATCGTGTAAAGATTGGCTACAGGATTTACACACATGGTGGCAATCTGTGCATCGTTGTTAATCACTTTTTCGTGGTCTGCTCCTAAAACGAAACCAGACACGCTTATTTCGCTGTCGTCTGTTAGAATTACCAACAAATCTGCGTTTACCTGAGAGGCGTATTTTATGCAGTTTTTGGCAAGACCACCGCTCTTTCCTGAATGTTCTACAGAGTATTTCACTCCGTTTTTCTTGAACATGTTTTCTGCCCAGGCAATGTTTGCGTTGCGTGCATTGTCAAGAAATTCATCGCTTTCATAGCTAGCAAAAAGCTTCACTTCAGAGTCAAAGTGCTTTGCCATGGAAACGGAGTGAATAACCTTCTGCTTCGTTTCACGGCTCGAATCAATTGGTAAAACCATTGTCTTGTAACCGTGTTTGGCCAAATCCTTTTTCTGGACAATAATTACCGGAACAGGAGAGGAGGTAATAACCTTTACGGCCCAAGCTCCTGTAATGTGTTGTAGGCCAATTACACCGTGTGTTCCCATTACTAGTAGGCGTGCACCAATCTCTTCTGCCACTTCGCCAATAGTTGTGAAAATGGTGCCTTCGCGTAAATGTGAATCTGCTTTTACGCCATATTTAGCTTTGATGTCGGCAACCTGAGCGTCCATTTTTGCATTCAAATCATCTAACGATTCGCCCGCTTTTTTGAGCTTGGTTTTTGTGTCACTATTCACAATATGCAACAGGCGCACTTCATCTCCAGAAACGGCAGCCAATGTTGCTGCGTGATTGATAGCAGTATCTGCCGCCTTTGAAAAGTCGGTTGGTACAAGAATTATTGGTTTTTTCTCAGCCATGTCGGATCAGTTGTTTTTAGGGTTGCTAAAGTAGATGTTTTGAGTTCGCGGAAGGATAAACTAGTTGTCATAACTGTTTACAATGTCGCTTATTTTTTCAAGATGCTTTTGTTTCTCAGGCTGCCGTATGGTTTTGCCGTAAGTTGTTTGGTAAACGTGCTGGGTAAGAAAACTCAACTGAATTCTATTCCAAGCTTCGACCTCCGTAAGTATTCCTAAGTGTTTCAACTCTTTAAAAAGATTGGTGCCGATGGGCTCAAAATCGTCTCTACCCAAATAATCAAGATCGGCATCGCACAAAATTTCGGCCAAATGGTCTTTTGGGTTCTGAGGGATTTTGGTTGCCAAAATCATTTCACAGATATGTTCAATAGCCTTATCATCAAACCCAAAGGCAGGTAAATTTTCCCGTGCTATTTCACAACCTGTAAGTTCGTGGTTTTGGTGTCCTTTAAGAAAACCACAATCATGAAAGGCAGCAGCAACCAGTAATAGATTCTGTTCATCCTCAGACACGCCTTCCGATTTGCCGATTCTCTGCGCGGCATCCAACACATCTAGGGTGTGATGATGTCCATGATAGGAGAGGTGCTCTGGTAGGTCGGCCTCTAGTTGTAATAATATGTATTCAATCGCTCCTGCGTAATCCATTCCGCGTTTCTAGCTAGCAAATAAGCATTTTTTGATGGTAATTCCATAATACGAAGGGCACAATTCTTGAACTTTAGACATATCTACCAGTAAATAAGACGATATGGCCATAGAAATTATGATGCAATTTAAAAAGGACTGACACCAATTCCAACCGAAATCGGAACGGCTTCTGTTCCTCTTCCATCTTTGAACAATGGAGTTAGAGAATAGAAGAAACTCAAGTAGAAATTGGCGTAACCAACTCTTGCAGTAACTCCGTATCTGAACTTGGTGAGGTTGGGAATATCGTAGGTTTTAATTTTATCTCGAAAGTTGATTCCCTGATAGAAAAGGTCTTCGTCTGTCTTTGTTTTGGTATGACTTTGAACTAGCCAACCCAATTTGAATCCGACCGAAGCGGCAATTCGCTTTCCGTTTTTATGAGGTTTGGAACGAAAACGAAGTTCAAATGGAAGGTCGATGAAATTGGTGGATATTTTATTGACATTGATGTTCTTTCCATCAAAAAAATCCGTGTCTAATTTGGTGTATGTTGACCCTGATGTGATTGCATATTCAATCGGAAATCCTTCCATGTGAATATTATGCGAGTTGAATCCAACACCACCTGCCACGCTAAACAGGCTCTTGGCAATCACATAGTCGTAAACCACTGCCACATCAACACCTCTCGAAGCAAACCATTTGGAGCTAATGGTAGATGGCGTTCCAATCCAACCATCAAAATTTAGGTTGATGAGAACCATTTCTTTACGCGGTGGTTTGCGCTTTTTTACCGGTTTTGTGTCAGCCACGGTTTCTGTAGAAACCTCTTGCGCTAAGCAGAAACCAGACATCATCACCAAAAGAAAAACCGTGTAAAATCTGCGCATCAACTATAAATGAAGCGGCAAATATATGTTATGGGAAGTGCTTTACTCATCTGTGTTCGGATTCCACTCCAACTCCATGTTCCAGTTGGCGCGCACTTCCGTGTCTTTCTGAAATATCTTGATGGGTTCGGGTTGGCGTTTCTGTGAATAGAGGCCACTGTCCCAAAATCCATTGCCATTCAGGTCTCTTACTACTTGAACATGGTATTTTCCAGGATCAAGCCTACTAAAAAGGACGTTTCCTTTATTGTTAACAGGCCTCCGTTCCAGCACCACGTTGGCTGTATTTAAAAGCTCCACTACCACCTGTGTTTTTGGTGCTTCGGTGATGTTCAAACTCAGTTCGCCAAAAGCTTCTTTATCAATTCCTACAAACGAGGTTTCCAGCGTGTCGTTCCAAAGCTGATAGAGGTCGGAAAACGCGCTATCAAGCACCAACAGTCGGTAGTGTTTGTCCTTTTTCCAAGCATAGGTGATGTCAAATTTGCGAAGCGCGGGATCTGCGGAATTGATGTCGTAGTTAACCCGCACTGAGTCCTCATAGAGCTTAATTCTCGACAAATCCATTCCCGTGGCCGGATGATTCCAAATCAGAGAAAGCGGTGTTTGGGGTTTTGGCGAACGCCCTTTTTGGGGATTGAATTTTGCGGTAAGCGCAAATTTTTCTTTCATTTTCTTTATTCCAGCCTTCCCTGACGAACTGCGCGAAACTTCCAGTTCATCCGTTCGCTCTTTCATAATTATCTCAACGGTATCCTTGTCGGCTTTTCCAACATCAAGCAGCAACCTCAACGTATCAGGAACTTGATCGGTAGTCCAAATGGTAATCGTATCTCCAATGCTGTTGTAATCTTTCAGCATCCATTCCTTCTTATAGTAGCCGCCTTTCATATCAATTTTTAGATTTTTTACTGGACGATTATACACGAATACTAGTTTCCCGAAGTGTTCGCAATAGCTTTTTTTCAAAAATTGAGTTGTGTCCGTTTCTACAAATAGCTGAATTGTGTAGTTCGGAATTGGTGTGCCAACCATTTGCTTTAGAGAGCCTTTGCCGCCAGAAGCAATGGAGTCAACAGCAGTTGAATCCGAAACCGTGGTATCAGGAACAACCGCCATCAATGGTGCATATGGCAGGATGAGCGAATCGATAAATCCGATTTTTTCTTCCCGCACATCAAACCTGTAATTGGCATTTTCATCCTTCAAGGCAAAAATCTTGTATGGTTGATTTCCAACATGCTTAATGAGAAAGGAGCCGTCTTCCAGCGAGCGCGTGAAAAAATCGGGAATGGTATCAAGCGGCAGCCAATCAATGTCGTTTTTATAGAGCATCACCAACGCATCTTTCTCCGGTTCTCCAGTAATGGCATCAACCAATTTGCCCTTTACCTGCATACTGTCTAAGTGTGCGCCTGTGCTGAAAACGTAGGTGTAATTGGCAAGCACGTTTCCTTCGTTGTTATCGCGAATTGCTTCTCCAAAATTGATGGTGTAAGTGGTATTTGGAGAAAGTGCTTGCTCAAATTTCACCACCAATGATTTCTGTTTGAGCTGATAAGAAGGCGATTTCAGCATTGGTGGCGAAATAACCACCTGTTCTGCTGGAGATTTCAATTCGATAAACTCATCAAACGAAATGACAATCTGGTTTGATTGGAAATCTGTAGAGAGATTTTTCGGTATTTCCGAAAGGATTTTTGGAGGTGTTTCATCTTTTGGCCCACCTGTTGGCGCCACCTGTTGCGCACAGCCAAAAAGGATGAGTATAGAAAGGTAAAGTAGCTCCTTTCTCATTTGAAAAAGGGCGTTATTAGTATTGCGATTTTCTCCAATCCGGCTTTATCTTCTTCATCAAAATCATCTAGCACGTGGCTGTCAACATCTAAAACGGCAATCACTTTTCCATTTGAAACTAATGGAACTACAATTTCAGATTTCGAAGCTGAGCTGCACGCAATGTGCCCAGGAAACTCATCTACATTCGGGACAATGATGGTTTGTTTTTCTTTCCAAGCGGTGCCGCAAACGCCTTTTCCAAAACCTATTCTGGTGCAAGCAACATCACCCTGAAATGGCCCTAAAACCAATTCATCTCCATCCACCAAATAAAACCCAACCCAGAAAAATCCAAAGGTTTGACGCAATGCAGCAGCCACATTGGCCAAGTTGGCAACCAAAGAAGTTTCTCCTCCGACCAATGCTGTAAGCTGAGGAATCAGCAGTTCGTACTTCTCTTGTTTTGAGATGTTGGTTTGTATGTTGAGTTCGTCTGCCATCAGTTTCTACAGAAATTGGCAATCAATTCAAAGCATTTTTCTGGGGCTTCTAAATGTCCCATGTGGCTGATGTTTTTCACGATTTCAAGCTGAATATCGTTGCTGAGTTCAGCAATCTCCTTCACATCATCAATAGAAATTACCGAGTCCAATTCTCCATGAATGATGAGCTTTCGGAACGTACTATTTTTCAGTATTTCTGTTCTGTCTTTGCGCTCCATCATGCCACGAATGTTGGCAATAATTCCTTGATCTGAGAATGTGTTCGCAATATCAATTAACCGTTGAATCTCATCCTTTAAAACCTCACGTGAATCTTCTGCGAATAAAGAAGGAATGGCGGCATTTACATAAACGCTCTTGTTTCGTTGCACCAGGCCAATCACGCGTTCGCGGTCCTTCTTCTTATCCTCAGCATCAGGATAAGTGGTTGAATGAAAAAGCACCAGTCCTCCAATCAAATCGGGTTGTTTTTCTGCTAATGCCAACGCCACATAGCCGCCCATCGAATGCCCAATCACCGTGCATTTATCAACATTCTCGGTGAACAATACTGTTGCAACTGCAGCCGCGTGTTCTTCCATGGAATGTGCGTAACCCACGTTTGCTGATTCACCTTGACCTAACAAGTCGATGGAAATAACCTCGAATTCTGAACTCAGCTTTTCAGCATAATCGTTCCACATGCTGCGCTCCTCCAAAAACCCATGAAGCAGCACAACGGGTTGTCCACTACCGATTTGTGAATAAACCACATCGATACCTTTATATTCTATGGTCTTTCGCAAGCTAATTTTGTGAAGCGGTCAAAAGTACATACTAAGCCGAAGACCAACCCGTTCATACTCCAAGCACTTTTCCATGAAACGATACATTCCGATATTTCTTGTTCTGCTGTTATCCATTTCGTGGCCCGAAGCCTCGGCTCAAGGAAAATTGGGCGTTTTTGTGGGTGGAGGAATGATGACCTACACAGGCGATTTGCAAGAAAATCCATGGCCGCATGGCAAAACCTTGTGCTGGACAGCCAATGCTGGTTTGCATTGGCAGATTAATCGTAGGTGGGGACTTCAACTCAATTACACCATTGGAAAGGTTCAGGCTAGCGACCAATTTGCCAAGGCTGCAGATAGAATTGCGCGCGATTTGAGGTTCAGCTCCCTCTTGCACGAGATTGGAATTAGAGGAACTTTTGACATTCTTCCCAACGACAAATGGAGGGTGTTGCCATACATAACTGCTGGCGTTGCCGCGCTCAATTTTGAACCGAAACGTGATGGCGTTGCTTTGCGTGGCATGGAGAATGAAGGCGTTGCCTATTCAAATTGGACGGTCAGTATTCCGACTGGTTTGGGAGTGAAGTGGCAAATAAATTGCCGCTGGGCGCTCAAAGGCGAATTCGTTTACCATTGGACTATTACCGATTATTTGGATGATGTGAGCTTACGCGGCAATGAGAAGTGGAAAGATGGATTTTGGGACTTAAATGTAGGCGTCATATACTTTTTCCAAGGCTGTGGAAGCTCTAAAAAAGGAGGTCTGATTGAAGACTGCGAAGAACTCTACAAAGACGTGAATCTGAAGGAACTTCAGGAGCAGTATAAATAGAAACGGAGGTTAGTTAAACGCGGCTTTTATCGCTGCAACCGTTCGGTCAATGTGCTCATCGCTCACAATTCCCATGTGACCAACGCGGAAATATTGGGTTTTGTGCGAAGGCAGTAGGCCACCTGCAATCACAACTCCATTCTGCCCGACTTTGCCTAAGAATTCGCCACCGTTTACTCCTTCTGGATAGTAAGGAGCGGTAAGCGTGTTTGCCTGAACCGCTTCTGATGTTGGAATAAAATCCATTCCAAGTGCACGCATTTCATCACGAAATTTCTTGGCTAACCGTTCATGGCGAGCAAAGCGCGCATCCATTCCTTCTTCAATAATCAGTTCCAAACTTGTTTCCAATGCTTGAATAAGGTTGATAGGTGGCGTAGCGAAATAAGAAGGGTTTCTGGCCTCATACGCTTTCATTATTGGTAGCCATAAACTCCAATCGCAGAAGTAATTGCCAACGGGAGTTTTTCGATTTACCCAAACATTCATGGCTTTTTCGGAAGCAACTAGAAGCGCCAATCCGGGAGGAACGCCAACTGCTTTTTGAGATGCGGTCACTACCACATCAATTCCCCATTCTTCCTGACGGATTTCCTCGCCAGCTACAGAACAAACGCCATCCAAAATGCTCAGAACGTTGTATTTCTGAGCCAATGCACCCATCGCTTTTGCATCAACCAGAACGCTCGTAGAAGTATCTACATGGGTAAACGTCATCAGTTTGTATTTGCCTTTGGCGAGTTCAGTTTCCACCGTTTCCAACGGAACCACATCCCCAACTTCTGCTTGTAGGAAAGTGACAGATGCTCCGTAGCGCTTCAGCAATTCAGCATAGCGTTCTCCGAAATAACCAGTCGAAACCACAAGGACATTATCGCCAACCTCAATCAAATTGGCTCCAGCCATATCCATGGCAAGCGTTCCAGAACCTGCTACAATAAACGGCTGTCCGTTTGGTGCAAGCCACACGTTGCGCATCATTTCCAAAGCGCGACCAAAGGATTCTATAAATGCAGGTGCCACATGACTCAAGGTCGGTTGGCCCATTTTCTCCAATACACTTGGGTCGAACTCAATCGGGCCCGGAATCATCAATAATTTTCGTGTCATTTAATTTATCAGTTCAATCCTCAACCTTTGAAAATAGGAGCATTTTCCAAATCCATAACGAGTGTCGATACTTCTATCTGAAACCACTCCTTGAATAATTTATAAGTACGCTTTTGGGGCCACTCTTTTTTGTTCGTATGCCAGTATTCCAATTCCATTTGAAAAAAGCGGTCGAAATGTTTTTTCAACCATGAGTCAAGGATTTTAGCCTTCCTGTTGTTTATCAGATAGATATTTGCCTCATCTGCCTCAAATATTGGCTTTTCGGGATAGATTCCGTTAATCCAGTCGAATAACGGTTGCTTTGGTTTAAGCACAATGGCATGCCTATCAATTGGCCCCGGTTCTTCAGGCCCTAAGAACATGTTAGCGGCTGAATCTTTCTGATTCAGGAGATATTCTTGAATGGTCTGGGATTTTACAGTTAGGGTAATACTTCCGTCTTCTTCTTCCTTCAATTCGAAACCACGATACAGGTGGTCGTATTGATTATAGGACTTGGATTTTCTTTCGATGAGTGTTTTAAGAAGGGGTTCATCTGGAAAATCCTTGTAAGCCAATTGCAAGACTTCTGGCCTTGCTTTTTCTGGTAAAGTCATGCTGATACATGCGATATTCCATGCCGATATGGCAATTTCATAAATGTAGTCTAGGGAATCGTCCTCTGGAAATTCATCAACCAAAGGGCTGATAAATGATTCTAAGAGTTCTGAATATTTGATTCCAGAATCATCTCCGTTAAATAGGTTAATAATTTTATCTGCCATGCTTAAAGTTTATTCATTTTTTTCTGCGCCTCCCGAAAAAACGGGACAGGTTCTGCGTGAAATCAACTATTCATCAACTCCTCAATTTCCTCCACTTCCTTCGGAATATTCTTCATCAGGTTAGTGTTTCCCTTTTTGGTAATCAGAATGTCATCTTCTATCCGAACACCAATTCCCTCTTCTAGAATGTAAATTCCTGGCTCGCAGGTAAACACGTTTCCTTCTTCCATCGGCAAATCCCAGTTTCCTACATCATGCGTGTCTAAACCAAGAAAATGGCTTGTGCCGTGCATGAAATACTTTTTGTACGCAGGCCACTTTGGGTCCTGGTTTTTAATGTCGGTCTTATCAATCAGCTTCAATTTTACCAACTCGTCTTGCATTAGCAACCCAACATCTTTGTGGTATTGTTTGAGAATTGTTCCTGGACGAAGCATTTTAATAGCGGCTTTCTGCACACGAAGCACTGCGTTGTAAACATCTTTCTGTCGCGGAGAATATCTTCCATTTACAGGAATCGTGCGCGAAAGGTCTGCATCGTAATTGGCGTACTCTGCACCAATATCAAGCAGCAGAATATCTCCATCTTTGCATTGCTGATTGTTCTGAATGTAGTGCAACACGCACGAACTTTTTCCCGATGCGATAATTGGCTCATAAGCAAATCCTTGAGCACGATTTCGAGTGAATTCATGGATTAGTTCTGCTTCCAATTCATACTCCCAAACGTCCGGTTTAACCGTTTTCAAAAGTCTTCGGAATCCTTTTTCTGTGATGTCGCAAGCTTCTTGAAGGAGAAGCGTTTCAAACTTGGATTTAACGGCACGAATACGTTCCATAACGGGCGCACATCTTCGGATTTTGTGAAGCGGATATTTGGCTGTGCACCATTTTACGAAGCGGGCATCGCGGCTTTCCACTTCAATGGTAGCTCGTCCATGTTCGTTTGAATTAAGGTAGATGTGTGAAGCCTCATTTACCAACATATTGAACACACGATTGAAATCCTTGAGCCAGTAAACGGTTTGAACGCCAGAGACCTGTTGAGCTTGCTTAACGTTCAGTTTTGCGCCTTCCCAAATGGCAATGGTTTCGTTCGTCTCTTTGAGGAAAAGGACCTCACGATGGTTTTCATCTCGTGCATTTGGCGCCAAAACAAGAATAGACTCTTCCTGATCAATCCCAGAGAGGTAAAACAAGTCGCTATTCTGCTTAAATTTCATAGTACCATCCGCATTGGTTGGCATCACATCATTACTATTGAAAACCGCCACACTCTGCGGAACGATTCCATCTATGAAACGCTTTCTGTTCTGAACAAAAAGCTCGGTGTCTATTCTATCGTATCTCATCGGTTGAACTTGTTGCCCAAAAGTATGTTATTCCTTAGGCAGAGCAAAGTTGAGTGCTATCTATTAAGAATGTTTCTAAATAAAAACGAAGACATACCTATAAATTCACATGCGTTACATTTGCCGCAATAATGCAAGGCCCCTTCGGGTTTTGCCAAAATCAGACATCAATGTCCAGTTCGATAGTAAAAAAGATAGCGATGGCCCTATCAGGGTTCTTCCTGATGTTTTTCCTTCTGCAGCATCTTACCATCAACTTCATTTCGGTGATAAGTCCCGATGGTTTCAATGCCACAGCTCACTTTATGGGAACTAATCCCATTGTTCAGATAGCACTACAACCAGTTCTTGCCTTTGGAGTTATTTTTCACTTGATGATGGGAATGCGATTGGAACTACAGAACCGCGCCTCTCGCCCGATTAAGTATGCGATGAACAAGCCAGAAGAGAATTCTTCTTGGATGAGCCGCAACATGATTATCACAGGAATTATGATTTTCCTTTTCCTTGGACTGCACTTTTATGATTTCTGGATTCCAGAATTGAACGTGAAATATATTCAGGGCGATATGTCTGGTCTAATTGACCCGATGAATCCAGATAGCGGAATGCGTTATTGGGAAGAGCTTCATCACAAGTTTCACGACCCAATTCGCGTTGGATTATATGTCCTATCATTTGTGTTTTTAGCACTGCATTTGTTGCACGGTTTCCAATCGGCTTTTCAGTCGGTCGGTTTCAACCATCGCAAGTACACGCCTGTAATTAAGAAGCTTTCAAACATTTACGCCATTGTGGTGCCGCTCGGATTTATCATCATTGCGGTTTTTCACTTCTTGACGCAATCATAAAATAGGAGCCATGTCATTGGATGCCAAGATACCAGAAGGTCCCATTAAGGATAAATGGACCAACCATAAGAATCACATCAACGTTGTAAATCCTGCCAACAAACGCCACATCGATATTATCGTTGTAGGAACAGGTTTGGCTGGGGGTTCTGCTTCTGCATCTCTTGCAGAAATGGGATACAACGTAAAGTCGTTCTGCTATCAGGATAGCCCGCGAAGAGCGCACTCGATTGCTGCTCAAGGTGGAATTAACGCTGCAAAGAATTACCAGAATGATGGCGATTCTACTTACCGTTTGTTCTACGACACGGTAAAAGGTGGCGATTACCGATCAAGAGAAGCGAACGTGTACCGTTTGGCGGAGGTTTCTTCCAATATCATTGACCAATGTGTGGCGCAAGGCGTTCCTTTTGCGAGAGATTATGGTGGCCTTTTGGACAACCGTTCGTTTGGAGGTGTATTGGTTTCAAGAACATTCTACGCTAAAGGACAAACTGGGCAGCAGTTATTGTTAGGCGCTTATTCTGCCATGAACCGCCAGATTGCGAAAGGAAAAATTGCCATGTACAACCGTCATGAGATGTTGGATGTGGTGTTGGTAAACGGAAAGGCTCGAGGAATCATTGCTCGAAACTTGGTTACTGGCGAAATTGAAAGACACTCTGCTCACGCAGTGATTATTGCAGCAGGAGGTTACGGAAACGTGTTCTACCTGAGCACAAACGCAATGGGTTCCAATGTAACCGCTTCGTGGAAAATCCACAAGAAAGGAGCGTATTTCGCCAATCCTTGCTACACACAAATTCATCCAACGTGTATTCCGCGTTCTGGAGACCATCAGTCTAAATTAACGTTGATGTCAGAATCGTTGAGAAACGATGGACGTATTTGGGTTCCTAAAAATTTAGAGGACGCTAAGGCAATCCGCGAAGGAAAGCGCAAGCCAACAGAGCTAACAGAAGAAAACCGCGACTATTTTTTGGAAAGACGTTACCCAGCATTCGGTAACCTTGTTCCGCGTGATGTGGCTTCAAGAGCAGCGAAAGAGCGTTGTGATTCTGGGTATGGGGTAAATGCTACAGGCGAAGCTGTTTATCTCGATTTTAGTGCTGCTTTTATGCGCTATGGAACTACGGAAGCGCTCACAAGTGGCCTTCATAATCCGACTCCAGAACAAATCCGTGCGTTGGGGGAAAAAGTGGTTGAGACCAAGTATGGTAACCTCTTCCAGATGTATGAGAAGATTGTTGATCAGAATCCGTACAAAACGCCAATGATGATTTACCCAGCCGTTCACTACACAATGGGTGGTGTTTGGGTTGATTACAACTTGATGACAACCATTCCAGGTTGTTATTGCGCTGGAGAAGCAAACTTCTCAGATCACGGAGCAAACAGATTAGGAGCTTCGGCTTTGATGCAGGGTTTGGCTGACGGATATTTCGTTCTTCCTTACACCATTGGCGATTACTTGGCAGACGAAATTCAAACTGGCAAGATTCCAACAAATTCTCCGGAATTTGATGAGGCAGAAAAGGACGTTAAAGAGCGTCTAGAGAAGCTCGTCAACATTAAGGGAACCAAATCTGTAGATCATTTCCACAAACGATTGGGTAAGATTATGTGGGATAATGTTGGAATGGCACGAAATGCCGAAGGCCTAAACGAAGCGATAGCCGAGATTAAGAAAATCCGAGAGGAATTTTGGGCAGATGTTCGTATTCCAGGGGGAGTTAATGAGATGAACTCTGAGTTGGAGAAGGCAGGCCG
>JBDNJH010000191.1:0-6684 GCA_041687875.1 Flavobacteriales bacterium
ATCAATAAAATGTCCGTTGGAGAAGGTGTGCAATGCCGAACTATCGCGGAACACGAACGATTGCAGCACCTCGTTGCGCTTGTCCATGTCCGACTGCGGAAGGATGGAAGGCCGAACGCCCGAATGCACCGTGGCCCTGCCGTTGCGCATGGCGTCTTCCATCAAGAAAGTTTCTAGCAAAGGCGAGTGTTGCGTAATCACATTCTGCCCCAAGCCGAGCATCGGAATCGCCAATAGCAGCGCCAACAGGTATGGAGCCTTTCCCTTAAAAATCATGGTAGAGATTTCTGAGAATGGTGCGTAATCCAAAATAGACATACGCGTTCTTTTCTGTGGCAACTTCATTTTTCGCTACGCGATGCCGAAGTCCGAGCAGTATGTGCAAGTTAGATGCCCGATTGACCACATAAGCCAGTTCTACCGTTTGATACGTAAGCGTTGACTTCATCCCCTGTCCAATGGTATTGCCATAAGAATCCGCTCCGCGAAAGGTTTGCGTGTCGGGGTTATACGCATCGTTGCCGTAGTTGACCCCCGTAGAGTCTCTTCCCACCGCAGCAAAGCTGATGCGATAGCTAAAACGCAAATCGCGCCAGCGATAACCCAACTCGCCCACCACTTCATGAAAGTTCGCTCCCAGCGGATGCGCCAACGGTTGGTTATAATGCGTGTAACTCTGAAGCGAAGATTCGTGCGCGTAGGTGTATGGCCGTGCTGCGTTGTACTCAATCCGCGCATAGAGTTTCTTGATTCCGAACGGATCAAAAACCTTGAAGCCCAACTGCCACCCAAGCCGCTGCCCAATAAATCCGCTTTGGCTCATCTTGGTAAAATCGAGCTCATCAATGGCCAATTGTCCATAAAAGGCCGCCCCATCAAAGGGAACGTATTTCAGATTGAGGCCTGCCACGGCATTGTTTCCCGAACCATCATACGCATACTGCACCGACCTGAAAAGTGTGACCGGATTAAAGAAATTCCAATTGAAACCATCGTTACCCGTGCTATCGCTCTTGAAAATCACGCCCTCAAACAGCCCCACTTGCACTCGCTTGCCAATCAATACACTCAGGTAGTGGAACGAGGCCCACTTCTTCTTAAATCCTGCTTCAAAAATGGTAGGCACACGCGTGTCTTGCATCTGAGTGAAGATGAAATCGTATTGAAATTTCCAGATGTTGGTGCTCACTTTCAGGTACGGGTAGTTATGCCCAACATCCGCCAGCAGCATGGAGCGGTAACCTTCTCCCACAAACAGTTTATCGTGTCCCAACTGGAAGTTAACCGCCTTCACAGGCGTGTACGAAACATGCCCCGAAGCAATGGAAAAGTCATAGCCCTTCACTTTCACGCCCAAGAAGCGATAGAGCCCGTTATCAAAGGCAAAATCCTTGACCCTTCCCTCGCCCGGCACCACCTGATACTTGTCTATCCATGCATTCATGTAAGGCAGATACGTGGCCTGATTCTCCCAGAAAGAAGTGATGAACGATACCGTCTTGCCGATACTTCCTTTGAAGGTGATGCCCTTGGTGTTCACAGTCAGGCGTTCTTTGCTCACCACATCCATGCCCAACTCCAGATTCAATACGGGGTCTACGAAGAACTGATACTTGGCCGAATCTACCCTCAACATACTTTGTCTAAACAGTTTCCTGCCAAGGAGTGTGCGCGAAAACTTACTCTTGTGAAAATTGATGGTGCGCAGCGAATCAAAGGCGAAGGATTCGTTCAGTTGTTTGATGCGGTACGGCTTCATTCCTGAGTGGAACTCTGAACCCTTTACATGCAAAAACCCTTCAAACTCTGCGTAGTTGCCATGATTAAATTGGTAGGTGTATTGCTCCTGAGCAAAGCTTGGAACAACCGAGAGGAGTAATATGGCGAGTGCGAAAAAAAGTCCCAAGCGCATGGCAGCTGGCTTGGGACAAAGTTATCGTTTCACATGAACGGACAAAGAGATAAGAGACGTGGGACGTGGGACGTGGGACAAGCGTAAGAAGTGTGGGCGAAGAGGCGAGAGCGAGGGGTAAATGCGAAACCGTCCTTCGTCTCCTTTTTCACTCAATAGCAAACCGGACAGGAAGCTTCAAAAACACATCTACGTTCCGACCGCCTTGTTGACCGGGCTCAAAGCAATCGAGCATCTTTACTACACGCAGTGCTTCGGCATCTAACCATGGATCAACGGAGCGTACCACTTGCACATCTTTCACCGCACCCGACTTTGTAACGGTGAACTGCACCACCACTACGCCACTCACGCCATTATCTAACGGGATCTGTGGGTACTTGAGGTTCTTGCCCAACATTTTCATCATGTCGGCAGCACCTGTGCAGTATTCGGGCATCTTCGGCACCCAATCGTACGGTGCAGCGTCTTCTACTTCCGCCTCCACGGCCTTGAAATCGGTACCTTTCAGGTCATCCAATCCATCAAGGGTCAATACAGTCGGGTCAGAAGTCTCGGTAACTTCATTATTGTCCGCCAATTTTATCTCAAACGTGAGTTTATCCACTTTCGGAAGCTCAGGCTTCTCTACTTTCTTCTCCGTTTCGGGAAGGGTAATCAGATACCCTTGCGGAGATTCGGGAATGTCTTTCCCAATAGTGCCTATGACGGGATATTCGTACGGGGTTCTCCACTCAAACGAGACGAGTGTAATGGAGAATGCAAACACGAGACCGGCCGTAAAAAACAGCGGTCTCTTTTTTTCCATTGATGCTTGTGAAGTTTTCATTTTCAGCAGAATTTAAGGTTAAGTACCGTGGCATCATGGGTGTTGCGTTTGCTGATAAACGCGGGCTATCTCTACTTATTGCATAAAAAAAACCCCGCTGAACAAGTTCAGCGGGGTTTATAATCTCTTCTAGTAATTCCTAGTTCAATACGAATCGAATCGGAATCGTAAACTGTACCGGAACTGGTTTTCCACGTTGCTTACCGGGCTTGTAGCCTTTCAAGGTTTTTACAACACGGGCAGCTTCTTTATCAAGGAACGGGTCGGCTCCACGCACAACCTTCACATCTTTAATGCTTCCGTCCCTATCAACCACATAACTCACGTAAACCACGCCTGTGATGCCGTTCTCTTTTGCAATTGGTGGGTACTCAACATTTTGAGCTATGTACTTTAAAAGTGCAGCATCTCCTCCTGGGAAAGATGGCATATCCTCAACGATGGTGAAAAAATCTGGCTCGTTAGATTCTTCCTCAACAGGAACAACCTCTACGATGACCATTTTTTGATCCGCTTCCACGTCCATAATCTCCACTTCATCTTCAATCTCCACGTCATCTTCAACGATTTCGATTTCCGGAGCGGGTGGTGGTGGTGGCGGTGGTGGTGGCGGTGGATTATTCATCTCGGTAATTGGAATAATCTCTTCTTCCAAATCGTCCAACACGAGTTTTCCGAGGTCAGATGCAGAATAATCGTACGTCTTCCACTCAAATGCGGTTAGCACAACGGCTAGCGCCACAACGTAACCTGCTACAAGAAACAGTGATCGTTTCTTTTCTAGGTCTACTTCAGGGTTTTTCTTAATCTCCATAGTCAGTTTTTTATGGGTCGGTAAATTTATCATTATTGAGTCAATCTCAACAATCCTTTAGATGCTTTTCGCAAAGCTATTCCATAAACAACTTAAATGATGCTCGGAAAAGATACCACCATAGGGCAATTGCTTACTCATTTGATTGGCGAAAAACCGATTAACGAACAGCGATATATGCCGATAGAATGTTGATTGCTTTTACTGATTCCATGGTTCGAATGACATGAAATATGATGTCTGTTACTTGCGACAATGGCAATTGGTCTACCTGAGGCGGATTGGCTATTCGCAAATATTTTAACCTGAAAGCATAAGCTTTGCGAATTCATAGTTTCAGTACTCGATTGTCCTCGGACATGACCTCCCTAATACTTTTTCCGCTGGCTCTGCTGAGAACCCAAAGTCGAAGTTCTTCTGCTCCTATCAACCGTTGCGTCTCAAATTCGGCAAGTTGGGCGTGTAACTCCATCAGCAAGCTTTCACCTTGGGTAGAATGAAAAACGAGGGAATGCTTTTTCAACCATTCATAAATTACATTTTCCATGCTGTAGAATGGCATTCCTTTTCGGAATGTGCGTTTGTAACTACGCAGGTAGTAAAGGAACCGTTCTTCCTTGTCTTCTTCCAATAATAAGAGCAGGCGGAATATCCTTGAAAGCCCCTGAATATCTATTCTAGAATGGAGGTTTCCTTTGGTTCGTATGTTGGTAAAGTGGTTCTTGGCCGTTTTGTTATTCCCTACTACGAGATGAGAAATTCCTAGATTGTATAAAAGAGAGAGTTCCTTGCTCTCTACCATCAATTTTCCAAAATTTCGAATACCGTTAAGGATTTCCGTTTCGCGGTTGATAACCTGCTCAAACTGTCTGGTGTTTAAATAGTAATACTGATACTGAAGCTCCACATCGCAAAAAGCAAGCATAGATGCACGCCTGCCTGCAATGGGCACTTGCTCCATCCGTTTGAGCAGGATGGGTACTTGATTAATATCTCCAATTTGGGTAAGAACGCCAATAAGATTGGCCAATGCTTGCCGGTAGAAATGCGGCAGGTAGGCAATCCTATCTGGGTTTATTTCCCACAGAGAAAGACATTTGTAGAATTCGTCTTGCGCTTGGTCTAGTTTACCTACAGAATCTAGATAGAATGCCTTGGCAGTGGTGTACCTAATTTGAGAGGGAAGCGATGTGGCTTTTTCGAGGCCCGACATCAGCGGGTCGGCCATTAACGCATCCACTGCCGACCGTACCGCTTGGTCGTCTGACACGCGGTATTTTTTCTGATGGTCGCCAATGTTGTCGCAGATGATGGCATAGCGATTAAGGTTGGCCACTTTTTGTATCAGCGTTTCTAGGCGATATTCATTCTCGGTTATTTGGTTAATGTTGTTGGAGCGAGGAATCAATTTGTAGATGGCGCGCAGGTGCTCGCGCAATTGCAGTTCTGCATAGAGGTCTTCCACCATTTCGGCCACGGCAATGCCCTCTACAGTTTTGAGGGCTGCTTCTTCAGAAAGACCCATATCTAGCAGTAGTTGTGCCTCTCGGAGACGTTGCCAAGGGTCTACTTGGTTTTCTCTTCGCTGTCGGAGATCCATTACGCAGGCCATCATAGCAACCAACATGCGATGCTTTTCGGTAGCTAGTATGCGGATGTATGTAGGTTCTGTTTGTGCCTTTTCTAGAGCCACGGAATCATAGGTATCCATGTTTAGCATGGTACGGAAAAGCAGTTTGCGTTGCTTACACCAATTACCTGTGTTAAGGTAGGCGGATGTTTGAAAGGCGGCCACCTCTCCCTTGTCCATGGCCTGTGCAAAACGAAATGGAACGTCTGATTTCATGGGGTTGGGTTGTTCGGGGTTGAGCACGACACTTGGACCGATTCTCTGCAATAATCGAAAAAAATAGGTCAGAGAATACTTTTTTTGATCAGTTACTTCGAATTGTCAACAAAAAAAACAAAAACAACCATGGCCAGTTACACATTTACAGTTTCGCAGACATTTTCGCTCACTACGCACGAAGTCGCCTTTACCAAAAGTAAAATCCAGATTAAGTTGAGTTCGTCTGGAAGTCTTGTGTACGATAAGGATTTTAGTAGTGGTATTGCTTTCCGCTGCGATGGGGTTGATTTTCAGGTAGGCAAGCTTAAAGCCGACAACTACTTATCAAAAAGCATTGATACATCCATTTCTAAGTCAGCACTTTGGTTGGTAGAGAAATCTACAGCTAACACGTTTATTGGCACAAACGACCCATCGGACGAAAGCATCTATCACATATTTAACATCAACCAGTGCCCAGTGCTGCTATCGCGCGATGGAGACAAGGCGGTGATGAAATGCCCTTGCGATGGTGCGCCTTGCAGCAATGGATGTTATAAAAATGGACTATAAGATGGAACTAGGACTGATTGAAACCATTCTTAATTCTGTTTTTTCCACGCATGAAGGATGGAAAAGGCTGTTGGACTGCCAGATAGATGAAGTGGATATTGACTTCGTGTTTTTCCGAAAGGGACAGTTACCTGTGGCTGCACTGATAATGGAAAGCCCCTACGTGAGCCGCGAAGATCTGAAGCTGGTGCAACACCTAAAGGATTTGTATAACCAGAAGATGAATGGCCGCCACTTGCACGTGATGCTGGTTTATCAAGAATTACTTATACGCCCCCAGCGTATGCCCAAGGGAATGTCGGTGCTATCGCTAACTGAGGCCAAAGAGCAAAAGCGCGTGGAACCCATTAACTGAAAACGGGATAGACTAAGAACCAACTAAAGCAATTTAAACCATGTTCTCTTAGCACAAAGCAGACTACTCCATCTTTGGTTATTAACATTAGATGTAGTAAACAAGTAGACAACATCAATAATTTAACTCCTAATTACCTAAACACAAATCTATAAACCTTTAAAAACCAACTAATCATGTCAAACATCACCAACAACCGACTAAACCTAGTAGTGACTCCTGCGCAGCAGGCCACTGCCCAGCAGCATTTTACCGACCTCCGCACCGCATTCCCCTTCCTTATAGGACTCACAGCAGCCGAGAAAAAATCGAATGTGGGCATCAACGTAAGCAACAAGCAATGGGTAGAAGACTGCATTGTGGAAATGGAACA
>JBDNJH010000003.1:0-6024 GCA_041687875.1 Flavobacteriales bacterium
AGACGGCAATGACGGTCACTGGTTCTTTGTAGAATACGAAAGCCGAGCCGATAAGAAAATCTACTTCGTGGATTACGAGAGTAGAGCAGATGTAAAGGTGTTTTTCGTGGAGTATGAATCGCGCGCTGGATGGAACAACAAGCGAAAGATGCATTTTTTCTTTTAGGCATCCTTCCGATTCATCTTATTTTTGAGTGTGCTCAAGAAATTCAGTCAACCTTTTCAAGATAAGGCAGAGTTTAAACACAGTCTTTTGACCATTTTTTTGGACGGTGTTTTTGTTGGATTGTTCGTGTTCCTAATCCGTCCATTCAATATCGAAGCGAACGGACGTTTTGTATGAGTTGAATGGTAATTAATTCTTCAAAAGCTTGTACGTAGAGATGCGTTTGTCTGTCATCACAGAAATGAAATAAACCCCAGACGGTGCATCGCTGATATCTAGTTGCGCCTTCTCGGACGAAACTTGAAGTTGCTTGATGGTGCAACCCAACATGTCTGTAATCCGAATTCGGCTCGTGTTGCTGTTGAGTTCATCCACGTAAAAAGTACCGTTTGATGGATTTGGATAGATAACAAGCACTTCGTTTAGTGGGTTGTTTGAAAGCGCAGTTACGTTCACACTGATTCCCTCAGACGTGCTTAAACCCACGCAATCGCTGGCGTATTCGTAAGATACGCTGTAGTTTCCTTTCTCTATGGCTGTATGCGTTTGTTCCGTTGCTCCATTTATCGCAACGCCCTCCAAATAACATTGAATATATCCATAAAATACTGGCGAAGCAGTAAGCTCTGTTCCATCAACGGTAATCGATGGAGTAGGTGCGCTATCAGGCGTTTCGGCAAAAGCGCCTAAATAGAACCCTTTGTTGGCTTCAATTGCTGTGCAACTAAACATGGGAACGGTGGCGTGGTGTGAAGGATTGATGGGATTGTAAACTTGCTGCTGCGCGTTGTATTTTGCATACTTCGACCGGCATTACCACATTCATTCCACACTCGCAATGACACGATTTCGTGCTTTTTATCTTCGGATTTAGTGCTTTCCAACCAATACATTTGCCACATGTTATTGCCCAAGCACAATACGCTGCGTTCGCTCAAGGAGCTGTTTAGGCAGCACTTGAACGATATGTATGAAGTGGAGGAGGTGGATGCCCTCTGCCGTTGGACGCTCCAAGATACTTTGGGGCTTGATACAAACAAGATGGATAGCGATGCACCAACGCTTACCGAAAGCAACCTCAACCTGATTATTCCCGTGTTGGAACGCTTGATAGAAGGAGAGCCGTACCAATACATCATTGGCGAGGTGGAGTTTTACGGATGCAAGCTGAAGGTGGATAAGCGGGTGCTTATTCCGCGCCCCGAAACGGAAGAACTCTGCGAATTGGTGCTGCGCGAGAATGATACCAGCAAGGCGCTCAACATCATCGACCTTGGAACAGGAAGTGGTTGCATTCCCATTGCCCTAAAAAGCAAAGCCCCAGCATGGAAAGTTGATGCAGTGGAAATAGATGAAGGAGCACTTTCCTTGGCTAAGGAAAACGCCAGCTTCAACAACCTCGAAATCAACTTCCAAAAACTCGATTTACTGTCGACCATCGACCATCAACTATCGACTTATCAAATCATTGTAAGTAACCCACCATATATTTCTGAAAAAGAAGCGGATACAATAAAAGAGAACGTCTTGGTTCATGAGCCTCACCTGGCACTTTTCATTGCAGATGAAGACCCGTTATTATTCTACCGTAAAATGCTGGATATTGGACAGCATTCGCTTGAGAAAGGCGGGAAATTCTACTTCGAATTCAACGAGCAATATGGCCCAGAAATGATTGAGTTGATGCAGCAAAAAGGTTATTTCGATATTCGAATTGTGAAAGACCTGAGTGGGAAGGATAGGTTTGCGGTGTGTAGTAAATGTTAATAGCACGCGGATAACGCGGATAGCGCGGATTTTCACGCAGAGAAAAGGAGAAAAAGTTGATAAGGCAGATTGGCAAATTCGTATCGGACGTAATGCGAAGAATTAGATTTTTCTTTGCGGCTTCGCGTCTTTGCGTGAAAAAATAAAAGCATGAACCGAGAAGAAGCGAAAACACGGATTGAGGCACTAACCACCGAACTCAACGCGCACAACTACAAGTATTACGTGCTCAGTGAGCCATCTATCTCCGACTTTGAGTTTGATAAGAAGCTAGAAGAACTGATGGCGTTGGAAGCGGAGTTCCCAGAATTCCTAAGTTCAGAAAGTCCGAGCCAGCGCGTAGGAGGTACGGTTACCAAAGACTTTCCTACGGTGAAGCACCAATACCCGATGATGTCGTTGGGCAACAGCTACAGCAAGGAGGAAATGCAGGAGTTTATGGCGCGTATTACCAAAGCTTTAGAACGCGAAGTGGAGTACGTCTGCGAACTCAAGTTTGATGGTGTTGCCATCGGCATTCGGTATGTAGATGGGAAAATGACGCAGGCCGTTACACGAGGAGATGGGGTGCAAGGAGACGAGATTACGGCCAACATTCGCACCGTTCGCAGTTTGCCGTTGCAAGCAAAAGGAAGCGATTACCCTAATGAGTTTGAAGTACGGGGTGAAGTGTATTTTCCGAGAGATAATTTTGATAGACTGAACAGAGAACGAGAGGAAATTGGCGAGCCCTTGTATGCCAATCCACGAAATACGGCCTCTGGCACGCTTAAATCGCAAGACAGTGCCGTGGTTGCCAGTCGTGGGTTAGATTGCTTCCTGTATGCCGCTATGGCTGGTGAACGCCTTGCCGATACGCACTACGGAAGCCTGATGAAGCTTAAAGAATGGGGCTTCAAAGTGTCGGAGCACATGCGATTGTGCAAAACACGCGAAGAAGTGTTTGCCTTTTTGGAGAAATGGGACACGGAACGCCACAACCTTGGTTTCGAGATTGATGGCGTGGTTATCAAAGTCAATAGCTTGGATGATCAGGATGAATTGGGCTTTACGGCCAAGTCGCCACGATGGGCTATTGCCTACAAGTTTGCTTCAGAACAAGCCGTTACGCGCCTAAATGAAGTTACGTACCAAGTAGGCAGAACAGGAGCTATTACGCCCGTTGCCAACTTAGAACCCGTGCTGTTGGCTGGAACAATTGTTAAACGCGCATCGCTGCACAATGCCGATCAAATAGCCAAGCTCGACTTGCATTTGGGCGATATGGTGCAAGTGGAAAAAGGAGGGGAGATTATTCCCAAGATTGTTGGGGTTGACCTCGCGCAGCGTCATGCAAACGCGGCTCTTGTAAAGTACATTGATACCTGTCCAGAATGCGATACCGAGTTAGTGCGTAATGAAGACGAAGCCAAACATTTCTGCCCGAATGAGTTAGGATGCCCGCCACAGATTAAAGGGCGGATGGAGCATTTTATTTCTCGCAAGGCCATGAACATTGATGGATTGGGAGCCGAGACTATCGACCAACTGTACGAAGCTAAGCTCATTGACAACGTTGCCGACCTGTATGAACTTGCCTACGACCAAGTGATTGCGCTAGACCGCATGGCTGATTTGAGCACCAAGAACCTTATCAACGGCATTGAAGCCTCAAAGGAAATTGCCTTTCCGCGCGTGCTTTTCGGCATTGGAATTCGGTTTGTGGGAGAGACCGTAGCCAAGAAACTCGCCAAGCATTTCAAGAATATCGATGCGCTGATGGCGGCTACGGAAGAAGAGCTTATTGCCGTAGATGAAATAGGAGGTAGGATAGCCGAAAGCGTGCTCAAATTCTTTGCAGACGAGCGTAATCAACGCATTATTCAGCGGTTGAAGGATGCAGGATTGCAACTAGAAGTAGCTGAAAGTAACGAATTGACCTATAATACATTAGAAGGTAAGTTATTTGTGGTTTCTGGCGTGTTCTCCAAGTTCAGTAGAGACGAGATAAAAGCAGCCGTAGAACAGCATGGCGGCAAGAACGTGAGTTCCATTTCTAAGAAAACAGACTACGTATTAGCAGGCGATAAAATGGGGCCATCCAAACTCCAAAAGGCGGAAGAGTTGGGTGTTCCTATTATTTCGGAGGAGGATTTTTTGGGGATGATTGGGGAGCTTCGGACTTGACTAGACCTAACAGGTTTTTTTCGAACCTAGTAGGTCTTTGCTTCGGGGATAATTAACGCTTAGTTGGCCAGACCTAACAGGTTTTGGAAACCTGTTAGGTTTCGGTTCATCAGGAACTCTAAAAGGCGGAAGACCTCGGCATTCCAATTATCTTGGAGGATGATTTTTTTGGGGATGATTTCATAAAAAAAAAGCCACCCTGTAGAGGTGGCTTTTCATAGATTGGTTGCTGTGATTACTTAAAAACCTGAAATCTGCTAAATCCGATTTCACCATCGGTTGAGGTTGTTCTCAAAAAGTAAGAACCGTTCTTCAGACTGTTTACGTCAATTCTTTTTGAATTGAGTGTACCGTTGAGCACCTCACGTCCCATTACATCAACTATTTCGTACTGTGCAGCCACAAATTGATCGTTGACCACGTTCAAAATCTCTGTTGCTGGATTTGGATAAACAGCCAATTGCACAGCATCGCTTTCTTCGATTCCCGTGGTGGCATCTACAAACTGAAACAGGTACTGGGGAAATCCTCCACTAGTAAGCGAAGTGTTTACCGCAATCGGGTAGTGGATACCCGCTTTGTACCAATGGTACACTTCAGAAGTAGTATTCTGAACCTGTGGGACTCCAGTGGGCTCGTCATCATAATCCTCTTCAATCTTAACGCGCAACACATTTGTGTATGTTCCAGCAGGAGTAATAAGCGTTCCGTATCCGTCCACTTCAGAGTTTATTGTCCCCGTGCGAGTCCAATTATAACCGCCACTGTTAAAGGTACCTCCAAACAGGTCGTTGTTTGTATTTGAGTAAGTCAATGGATAGGTGAAGAACACTTCTCCGTTGGAGTAGGGAATAGTTGTACCTGGTACTGCCAGTCCGTAGTAAGCAGATGCCGAGCTATTGGCACTGAAGAATTGATAGGTTTCTTGAACCGGTACATAAGCCGCAACATTGGCCTGTGGGAAGTTGGAAGCAGCAGCGGAGGCTGATGGCGCTACCAAGCCAATGCTGGCTGTGTTATTTTCCGAAACATCAGAAAAATCCCAGGTTTGGTTGGCTCCAGAAGAGCCAGCTGATTCCCAATCACAAAGGTGAAGTGTGTATGATTCACCAATCACGTAATTGATGTCGCTGGCCTGAATAACAGGTTGAGCAAGTGCCGAAATTGAGAGCATAGCTGCCAAAACGGATAGGGGTAAGGTTCTTTTCATTTAAATAGTTTTTTGAGTATGACCAAACGTAGTTATAAAATTCAGGTTGTGACAGAATTTTTCTATGTAAACCTAGTAAGTTTCGAATCCAATAAAATAACTTACTCAATAGTACACGGTTAATAGGTTCTTCCAAACTCCAAAAGGCCGAAGAGTTGGGTGTTCCGATTATTTCTGAGGATGATTTCGGGGATGATTGGTAGCTAGATGCCGGTAAGCTATTACTCTTTATTAAAGTCGTTGTCGCCTCTGGTTCTTCTTCATTTCATACTCATCACTCATAGGAAATCCAAATGTTTTTCCAACAACAGAAACTGAAAAGCGAGTTGCGGCACACGATACCACAGTAAATTACATCCGATATTCCGAGGCTGGGCTTGTTGAAGATCTGAATGGTGAATGGATTTCAAGAGCTCGTTTCGCTTGTTGCCAATTCAAAGAATAATCAGATTGGAATTCGGATAGTCGATGGAAAGAACTCAGACAAATTTCATGTTTTTGGAGCTGGAAACGAGGTTGATGGCATGACAAACCTGCTATGGATCGGTTTCATGAATATCATCCCCAAAAGATTCTGTGTTGCCCCCACACTGATAGATTCCGACACAGGTGATATGCTGGGTTTGGATTCTGTCAAAGGCTTTTTGCTTCAGACCAACGCCATTCATCTACTGCCAAAAAAAGGCCTTTCCTCCGCCATCATTTATTGGAACGA
>JBDNJH010000192.1:0-11251 GCA_041687875.1 Flavobacteriales bacterium
AAAAGTTGAGTTCATCCGTGGCTAAAATGGTTTCGTTAAGTATGACAAATGCCACCTTCGTCCCGAAAAAAATCGGGACACCTCCCCTTTTCACTGGAGGTGCTGGCGCGTTGATTCAAGATTGGAACGAAGCGCAGCTCCACTCATTGAAAGGAGGGGTCGGGGGAGGTCTTGATCTAGTCCTTTCAAACACAAACGAAGGCTTCAATTACACTCAATTCTCAGGCGAACATTTTACTTCCATTGGTTTTGGACTTTTCATGGCATTAAAAGCTTTTGAATCTGGAAAAGTTGATAACGGTCACGTTTCGTTTGATAATCCGAACCGTATTTTGGTGCATCATAAGTTGCTCGGACAGGAACTCAGTATTCTATTAGAAAAGGTTTGAACTTTCAACGACTGAATATCCTCACATTCGGATTGGTGCTAATACTGGTACCTGCTGGGGTGCTGGGTTTCATTTCTTGGCAGCAAATGCTACTTCTCATCCCCGTTTATTTGATTATTCTTGGTTGGGGTGTTTTTGACATCGGATCACAGTTCTTCATTCCTACTTTTTGGAAAGGGAAAAAAGGCGAAGTGAGTTTCACCTTTGATGATGGTCCAGATCCAGAAGTAACGCCTAAAGTGTTGGACGTACTTCGCGAAGCAAATGTGAAAGCCGTGTTTTTTGTGATTGGAAGGATTGCGGAGAAACATCCTGAATTGGTTCGTCAGATGGTTTCGGAAGGTCATGCAGTTGGAAATCACACCTACAACCACGATTATGTTTTTTCAAAAGCTGCTGCGGAAAAGCAAGTAACAGAAGGGCAGGAAGTAATCGAGAAAATCATTGGAAAGAAGCCCAAATATTTCCGTCCGCCTTTTGGGGTAATGACACCTGAAATTGCATCGGCCATCAGAAAGGAAAAATGTGCGGTGATTGGTTGGGATCTACGTTCGCAAGATGGAAGAATAAGAACAAAAGAAGCAACCATCAATCGGGTGAAATCGCATTTAAAAAAATCAACCGTACTGCTGTTTCACGATACAAATCCTACAACGCCTGACGCTCTTCGCGAGATTATTCATCTTTGCAAGCAGAATGGCATGAAAATCGTCTCTCTGCCAGATCAATCGGGAATTGAACCCTATCATGTTTAGATTGACCTCATTTTTCCTTTTTCTCCTTTTTCCATTTCTCCTCTCCGCTCAGGATTGGAAAACCGTTCCAGCGTCTGACCCGATGCTGACTGGCTTGAAATCGACATTAGCAGGAATGAGCAGCATCAAGGGAGACATCAGTCAGGAGAAGTCGTTCGCATTCCTCACCGAGAAACTCGTCTCAACAGGCGTTTTTCTATATCAAAAGGAAAGTAAGCTGCGCTGGGAATTCAAAGAACCAATCCAATACATCATTCTCATCAACGAGAATTCAATGCGGTTGAAAGAGCAGGGCGAGGAGAAGAAATACAAGGGAATGAACCAAATTCTACGCCAGGTAAAGGAGATCATTCTCGGTTGCATTGATGGTTCCATTAAGACCAATACCAACTACAAAACAGCTTTTTTTACCGATGGAAAATCCATCCGAATTCAACTTCAACCGAAGGAGAAGAACCTGAAAGAATTCATTCAGCAGATTGATGTGGAGTTCATTAAACAAGGTTCTATTTTAAAGAAGGTAACTTTGACCGATCCGTCTGAAGACAGGACGGAGATTCACTTTTCGAACATTCAGTCCAACCAAAAGATAGATGCGGCTCTTTTTGCTGATTTTTAGTCTGCTTACCACTTCGGTTCAAGCGCAGGCGCCCGGACAAGATGTGGAAATTCTCGCCCGAGGAAAGGAAGCGATTTACAAAGCAGAATTCAATATTACAGGTACAAGCATCAATGGCTTTTTGGCTGTTCAGCACAAGCTAAATGACGTGCTGCATGTTCAGTTTACTTCGCCCATGGGAAATAATCTCTTGGAAATAGAGTGGAAGCGAGGCAAATGGAAAAAAATCTACGCCACCAAGAAACTTAGCGGTAAACTGATTTTTAACATGATGACGGAAGACATTCTTCTGCTCTTTGCGCATTATCAATACGACAATGATTTTGAGGATTTTGGTGATGAATGGAAGTGGAACAAAAAGACGCTTTTACCTGTTTTTGAATCTGAAAAGTTGACTTCGGTCAAAATTATTGGAAGACGGCATCATCCGTCCAAAACAGTGAAATACAAACTTGGTGAGGATTGCATTGATGAGTTGAGCATCGACCATCAGGGATTTCCTTTCTCAATTACTCTTGAACCATTAAAGAAATTACAGAACACAGATGACACAGATTAAACGGATTTCCGTTGATTTATTATCTCTGTGTATCTCCGTTTCTCCATTTTTCTCTGTGCAATAAAATGGCAGCATTAGCAGGATTTTACGAACGTATTTCAGAAACGAAGGCCGAAAATGTCGTTGTGGTCAATGTGAATCTGAATCCAAACCATGAGGTTTACCAAGGGCATTTTCCAGGGAAACCTGTTGCCCCAGGAGCGGCTTTGACCCAAATGGTTTTAGACGAAGCAATCAGGCTTACTGATGGCGAAAAGAAGGTCACAGAATTCCGTCAGATCAAGTTTTTGTCTGTAATCGACCCAACACAGGTTCAAGATTTGGAGTTGGAATTCGACTTCCGAGAGCGAAATGGAGTTGACATGTTTACCTGCGTTGGTAGATCTGGAGAAACAAATTATTTCAAGTTGAATGGCATCTTCGGCTAGTTCAGTGAATTATCGTTCGGAACTGAAGCAAATGGGAATTTGCGTGATTGTTCCTACCTACAACAATCACAAAACCGTCAATCGCGTCATCGAAAGCGTGTTGGAATACACGGACGATTTGATTGTGGTAAACGATGGCGCCACTGATAATACGCCCGATATTCTGAAGGAGTTTGGAGATAGAATCTATCTCATTTCCTACGCTCCAAACAAAGGAAAAGGCTATGCCTTACGAATGGCTTTCGCCAAGGCAACGGAACTCGGTTATCATTACGCCATTACCATTGATAGTGATGGTCAGCATTTCGCGAATGATATTCCAAAGTTCATTGAAGTTCATCGAAGTCACCCTGAAGCGGTAATCATGGGCGCACGCAATTTGGAAGCAGCTGGGATGGCCGCCAAGAGCAGCTTTGCCAATCGCTTTTCCAATTTCTGGTTCCGTTTGCAAACGGGAATTTATATGCCCGATACCCAAACGGGATTTCGTTTGTATCCGTTGGATAAAATCAAGGTAATTCCGCTTTTTACCAATCGTTTTGAGTTTGAAATTGAGGTCATCGTGAAACTCGCATGGCGCGATGTGCCGTTCGTTTCTGTTCCTATTCAAGTGAAATACGACCCGATTGAACGTGTTTCGCATTTCCGTCCAGGACCAGATTTTACGCGTATCAGTTTTCTGAATGCTTGGTTCACCATTCTAACGGCCTTGTATCACCTTCCGAGGCGGCTTTTGACGAAAGGCAAATTGCTAAAATTGATAAAGGAAGAAGCCATTAAACCTGAGGAAACCAATCTCAGAAAGGCAGCCAGTATTGGATTTGGTTTTTTTGTTGGAATACTCCCAATCTGGGGATTTCAATTGCTTTTAGGAATACCAACGGCCATTTTCCTGCGGATGAATAAGGTGCTTTTTATTGCAGCGGCCAACATCAGTTTGCCACCGCTTATTCCTTTCATCATTTTCTTCAGTTATATGATGGGGCAACCTTTTGTCGATTCCGAACATCTTTCATTCGACCAACTATCGGAATTATCATTGGACAACATCCACGACAGTTACATTCAATACGTGCTTGGCGCGATTCTGCTTGCAGTTATTTCGGGGCTTATCGGTTTTTTGGTGAGTTGGGGAACGCTAGCTGCGCTGCGGAAAGACCCACAGACGATGACGAATTAGCACATTCGTCATATTCGTATTCAATTCGTAATTCGTATCAACTACTGAACCTCTTCACACCTGAAGCAATCCACCGTATGGTCATTCACCATCCCAGTGGCCTGCATGTGCGCATAGATTACGGTCGGACCAACAAACTTGAATCCGCGCTTCTTTAGGTCTTTACTGATTCTTTCAGCTAGTTCTGTTTTGGCTGGAACGTCTTTCAACGTCCTCAAGGAATTCTGAATTGGTTTTCCATCAGCAAAATCCCAGATGTACTTACTGAACGAACCAAATTCTTTCTGAACCTGAATGAATGCCCGCGCATTAGAAACCGCAGCACGAATTTTAGCTCCATTTCTGATGATTCCAGCATCTTGCATCAATGACAAAACCTTTGCTTCATCAAAAGCAGCTACTTTCTTCACGTCAAAATGGTCAAAAGCCTTTCGGAAATTATCGCGCTTACGAAGAACAGTTATCCAACTCAATCCTGCCTGAAACGTTTCAAGAATCAGAAATTCTAACAGCTTCCCGTCATCGTAAACGGGAACACCCCATTCTTCATCGTGATATTCGATGTAAAGAGGGTCGTCAGAAACCCAACCGCAACGTTTTTTGGTCATTTCGATGGGTTTTCAGGAAATGGAGTGGAAGTATTACTTCTTTTTCTTCACGGCCTTGGAATCGTTAATGAACTTGCCATTGACCGATTCGCCAAGAATGACAAGATCCTTGGATTTTTCATAGTCTTTCACTGCTATGTCCATCTCCTCCTCAGTATCTCTTCTGATTTTGATTCCTGATGTAGCACCTGTATTCCGCACTTCAATATAATAGCCGTCTTTTAATTTTTTCGGCCTAGTAGGAGGTCTTCCCATGTCTTATTTTACTCTTTTCACGTGCCCTTTCAGAGAAATCGTATCGGACACCATTTATTACTCTTCGGCAGGAAATATAGGTATTTGAACCATACCAGTGCTATCAATCTGTCAATAAGTGTTAAATCACGTTTGTTCATTACAACATCAGCTCATTAACATCGACAATTTCATCGTCAAAAAATAACGCTGAATCTCTGGTTATGTTCGTTGAAATGTGTCTAAATCTTTAAAAGGATTTCCTAAGCTCCTAGGAAACTTCCTCCGCAAACTCTCAGTACCTGTCCGTTGATGGATTCAGCGCCAGGATGCGCTAAGAAAGCCATTGCTTCGGCAATATCTTCTGGTTTTCCTGCTTGTGCCAAACTAGTTAATCGCTCTGCGAAGATGCGTGTCATCATCGGCATGGTCTTTACCATATCTGTTTCAATGTAGCCAGGGGCAATAGCATTGATAGTAATGCCTTTGGCTTTCAATTCCTTCGATTTTGAAGCCGAATAGCCAATTAATGCTGCTTTGGTTGCTGTGTAATTCGTTTGTCCGAAGTTGCCTGCAATACCAGAAATAGAAGAGGTGCTGATGATGCGTCCGCCAGCGGGAATCAATCCCATGGTCAACGCTTCTTCCGTTAGATTGATAACTGCCGTAAGATTAATGGCAATGAGATTGTCCCAATATTGCTCGGGCATATTCTTCAGCGTCTTATCGCGTGTTATGCCAGCATTGTTGATGAGCACATCAATTCTGCCGTGCTGCCCTTTGATGGTTTCCAGAAGTGTTTTGCGAGTCGCTTCATCCGTAAGGTCTGCGCCCAGAAAAGAAACCTTATCGGATAAAAGTGTTTTTGCACGCTCTTCCATTTGCGGCATGTCGGCAATAATCACGGTTGCTCCTTCAGAAGCCAAGCGTTTAACCGTAGCAGAACCAATTCCTCCAGCACCACCTGTTACCACACAAATCTTCTCGGAAAGCTCTCTTCCGGATCTAGCTGCTTCATTTGCAGAAATAGCTTGTCCAGTAATGAAAGCAGAACGACCAGAAGTAAAGAACTCCTGCACAGTCGTATAATTACTCAAATCCGCATTTGGTGGAAGCTTAATGAGGTTAACCGTTGTTCCTCTTCCGCCCAATTCTTTAGCCAAAGAGCGGCTAATTCCTTCCAACGAACGTTGATAGGTTGAGTGATGTACATCTTCGAGTAATTCTGGCTGAACGGAATAAATCAACACCTTCCCGTTCAGTTTAGATGATTTTACTCCTTCTTGCAGCTGATGGAAAACAGTTTTAAGGGCTGCAGCATTACTTACATTTCGTCCGTCAATAATGAGAGGATTTTCAACAATAGAAGTTCCATCTTTCCACGCTTCGTAGGTTTTGATTAACAGTGTTGGAGGTGGGAATCCGAGGAGGGAGAGTATTTTTTCTTTCATACAGCAATGATATGAAAACGGATGGCTTTGTGACCTTACTCACCGACAACATTGCCGCTCGGTTTAAATATTTCAGACAAAAAGACATTTGAAAGGAAATCAAACTGCCAGAACTTCTTCTAAATGCTTGATTTTCAGTAATGGACACGATATTGATGAGTGCAAACAGAATTAAAACCAGTACAACATGAACTTAAATAATTTCACTATAAAGTCGCAAGAGGCGGTGCAAGCTGCTACGCAAGAAGCGATGAATAATGGCCAACAGGCCATTGAAACGGGACACATTCTTAAAGGAGTATTGAACGTGGATGAAAACGTTACGCCATTTCTTCTGAAGAAACTTGGAGTGAACTTGCAAGCCTTTAAAGCAGCTGTTGACAGTCAAGTAAAGAGCTATCCGAAGATTTCGGGCGGACAACCTTACTTGAGCAACAATGCTACACAGGTATTGAATAAAGCCACCAATTTCCTGAAGGAGTTTGGAGATGAGTACGTTTCTATTGAGCACATGCTGCTTGCGTTGCTTGCAGGAGGCGATACCATCGCGCAGCTAATGAAAGATAGCGGTGTAAATGAGAAAGGCTTGAAAGCAGCTATTACAGAATTAAGAAAGGGTTCTACCGTGAACAGCCAAACTGCTGAGGACACGTATAATGCCTTGGGTAAATATGCACTTCACTTGAACCAATTAGCGAAGGATGGTAAACTAGACCCTGTAATTGGACGAGATGAGGAGATAAGACGTGTGCTTCAAATCCTTTCTAGAAGAACCAAGAACAACCCAATACTAATTGGAGAACCCGGAGTTGGTAAAACTGCCATTGCCGAAGGATTGGCTCATAGAATTATTAATGGAGATGTTCCTGAAAACTTGAAAACCAAGCAGCTTTATTCGCTTGATATGGGTGCATTGATTGCCGGAGCCAAGTACAAAGGCGAGTTTGAAGAGCGACTGAAATCAGTTGTGAAAGAGGTCATATCTGCCAATGGCGAGATTATCCTTTTCATCGATGAGATTCATACGCTTGTTGGAGCGGGTGGAGGAGAAGGCGCCATGGATGCGGCTAATATCTTGAAGCCAGCGTTGGCTAGAGGCGAACTGAAAGCCATTGGTGCAACCACTTTGAATGAGTACCAGAAATACTTCGAAAAGGACAAAGCGCTTGAAAGACGTTTTCAAAAAGTGATGGTGGACGAACCAACAACTGAAGATGCCATTTCTATCCTTCGTGGATTGAAGGAGAAGTACGAAACACACCACAAGGTTCGCATTAAAGATGAGGCAATCATCTCAGCTGTAGAGCTTTCGCAACGCTACATCAACGACCGTTTCTTGCCAGATAAGGCTATTGACTTAATTGATGAAGCAGCTTCGAAACTACGTATTGAAATCAACTCTTCTCCGCAAGAATTGGACGAAATTGAACGTAAAATTCGTCAGTTGGAGATTGAGCGTGAAGCCATTAAACGAGAAAAGGATCAAGCCAAGTTGGACAAGTTAGGTTCACAATTGGCGGATTTGGGAGAAGAACGCGATTCGTTGAAAGCCAAATGGCAGAACGAAAAGGATATCGTTGAAGGTATTCAGCAAGCCAAAGAAGACATCGAGAACTTCAAGCTGCAAGCTGAACAGGCAGAACGCGCTGGAGATTTCGGAAAGGTGGCTGAACTGCGCTACGGCAAGATTAAAGATGCCGAAGCCAAGCTAGAAGAGAGCAAGAAGCAAATGGCCGAACTACAAGCTGGTTCGCCTATGATTAAAGAGGAAGTGGATTCGGAAGACATTGCAGGTGTGGTTTCGCGCTGGACTGGGATTCCCATCAGCAAAATGCTGGAAAGCGACCGCGAGAAACTACTTCGTATTGAAGAAGAGCTGCACAAACGTGTTATAGGACAGGATGAAGCCATTACGGCCATTTCGGATGCGGTGCGTAGGAGCAGAGCAGGGTTGCAAGATGAGAAACGGCCTATTGGTTCGTTCATCTTCTTGGGAACAACGGGTGTTGGTAAAACCGAACTCGCGAAAGCCTTGGCTGATTATCTCTTCAATAACGAGAATGCCATGACGCGGATTGATATGAGTGAATATCAAGAACGCCATGCGGTATCGAGATTGGTTGGAGCCCCTCCAGGATACGTGGGTTATGATGAAGGTGGACAGTTGACCGAAGCGGTGCGAAGAAAGCCTTATTCAATTGTACTCTTGGATGAGATTGAGAAAGCGCATCCAGATGTGTTCAATATCTTGCTGCAAGTGTTGGACGATGGACGATTGACTGACAACAAAGGTCGTGTGGTGAACTTTAAGAACACCATCATCATCATGACTTCAAATCTTGGTTCGCATCTTATTCAAGATAAGATGGAGGATATCAATGAAGACAACAGAGAAGAAGTGTTGGCATCTACCAAAACAGAGCTGTTTGAGTTGCTAAAGAAAACGCTCAGACCTGAGTTCTTGAACAGAATTGATGACATCATCATGTTCACACCGCTAACGCGCGATAATGTGACCAGCATTACCAAACTGCAGCTGCAATTGCTAGCCAAGCAGTTGGAAAAGAACGGCATTACCTTCGAGTTTACAGACGAAGCGGTGGAATGGCTATCGCAACTCGGTTACGACCCCCAGTTCGGAGCGCGGCCCTTGAAGCGGGTTATCCAGCGCGAAGTGCTGAACGAACTCTCCAAGCAGATTCTGGGCGCAAAGGTGAACAAGGATGGTGTGATTATTCTCGATTGCTTTGATCAGCAGATGGTTTTTAGAAACCGGCCGAAGGAAGAGGAGACTGCCCCCTGACCCCAAAGGGGGAAATTCGAGGAGTGGTAAGCCTAGACCTTACAGGTTTTGAAACAGGGGTGTCCGAAATGCGAGACTTATGAACGAATAGGTCATATTTATTGTGTCGCTCCGCCTGAGGCGGAGCTTATGGGTCCTAGCGGACGTATTTCTACCATAATGCCGTTCCTACGGAACTCAAAAGTCCCAGCGGGACGATAGTATGGTAGCAAAGGATTTGGAATGAGGAGGGAAAGTCCGCCTCAGGCGGAGCAACACAATTACTCAATTGTTGGTTTCTGAAATTGATTTCAGTCTTTTCGGACACCCCTGTTTCAAAACCTGTTAGGTCTTTTTCATTCCCAATACCATCAGCAGACTTTCAATTTTCGATATACTGGTAGCCATCAATGATGTTGAGGTAGGCACCATCAAACCCCGCATCCAGTATCATTTTGGTGTAGGATGTGTTTTTGCCATAGATGATGTTCAATCAGTATTCCAGTATCTGACCTTGTAATGGCCTTCCCAGTCTGGGTTTTCGGCATCCAGCCAACCGGGTTTATTCGTGTTCCAATTAGATTGCCAATAAGAGCAGTAATCTGGTAGTGCGTGCTATTCGTGTTTTTTAACGACTTATCGCATTTGTCATGCTATCTCGTCTGTTATGCTGACGGAGGAAGGGTCTCTTTGCATTAACCAAGACTCTTTGCGCCAGTGGAGATTAGCAAATCAGCAATAACCTCCTCTGACCCGATTCTTCCTTTGGTGCACGGTGTAGACAGGGGAGAACATGGCTCTTTGGATGATCAACCGCCAGTTTCCATAGGTTGCCAATACCTAAGCTTATGGGGAGTGCGGTAGGGTTGGCTTGATAGTGTAAGTCAAAGAAATACTCGGTTAAGAAGGATTCAAAACCATCATCATCTCCAGCATAGAGCTTTTTGAGTTCAGCACGTATTTCAGGAATGAGCACTTTCTGTGTGCCTTGTGCATTGGGCAATATGTCGCTCGGCTCGCCATGGTAGGTGCATAAAAAGGTATCGGTTGGTATGGGTGAGCGGTCTACATGAAAGGAATACACATCGGTAGGGAAAAACGGGTACGTATCGTCTCTATCGTAGTACTTGATTACGTTAAGAACGGGCGATGCGCCATGAGCTGTTAACAGCTTTAAGTCGTTGAGTAGTATTTCGCGGGCCAATTGTCCTTGTTGGCTCAACTCAAGTGCCAGAAGTTCCTCTGGTTCAATGGCGGCTATGTTTCCGTTTAGCTTGACCTTTGTGGCTATCTCCTCAAAATCACCTACGAGTGTACGACTCCAAAACATAGCGTTGATTTCTCCCTGAAAGGGTGTTGAAACAAGCTGTTGAAAAGTGGTGACACAGCTAATTTGATTCTCAGCAGGGGAGGATTCTATCATGGCTGTCTCACTAGTAGTAGCTGTGCAAAGCATTTATTGATGATACATGCGGATTTTAGGTACAAATTTGCGAAATCGGATAGTGCGCATTTCACCCGCTTAAATGATTGATCCTAATTCTTAATTATTTTTTTGACTATTACTCCATCTGGGCTTTTTACCCGCACTACATAAGAGCCACTTACTAAGCTATTTATTTGTGTAGTTGTCAATGATGACTGCAATGGAATACTATAAGCTGCAACAGCAGTAGGGTGGCAATTATGGTTTTTGATGTGCTCATGGTGATTGGATTAAAGTGGTTTGGTTATTAACTCTCAGTTTCAAACCCCACCTCAGGCAACCCCTCCACAATCCCTACACTCTGAACACTCACATTTATCACACTCAGCAATAAATCGAGTATGTAACGCGGATTGCCCACTTCATCAGCCCAATTGTTCGGGTCATTTTTGATGCCGCTTTTCTTATCGGTGGTCACTTGGTAGCGTTCCATTATCCACTCAATGGCGCTTTTACCGTTTACTACGTAATCGTACGCATTTAGGGGGATGTTGTCTAAGGTAATCTGACCATTGTAAATGATGGTTGAAAGGTTATCCACGTTCTTCGTTTTTCCTTCTTCCGTTTCAACCTGCTTTTTGCCAAAGCGCATTTTCTGAACCTTATAAAGCGTAGTGCCTTTCGGTTCTTCATCAAGAAAGGAAAGCAACTCAGCGCCTTCAAGTTTTACTCCCTCATAAGGCGCAACACTCTCATAATTAACATGCAACTCAGCCAATGCTCTGCCAGCCTTACTAAAAGCCCAAAAGTCTTTTACATC
>JBDNJH010000193.1:0-5636 GCA_041687875.1 Flavobacteriales bacterium
ATTGAACTTAGAATGATGGATGTGGCCGGTAATCTTGTCTTTACAAGTTCGGTTGCAGCCGGAACCAATCGGTTAGATGTTTCAACCCTTGCAAAAGGGGTTTACCTCCTTAACATGACAACTTCATCTGGCATATTTACCAGAAGAGTGATTGTAGAGTAACAAGAAACTGTTTATCTTTTGCAATAGACAAACCTGCCTACCACAACCAGTTTGGTATTCTCATCACCTATCTTGAGCTTGTTTGCGTTGTGTAGCGGGTTTATCGGGAATGGAGTTAGGAGGAGAAATTGTGATAGTGTAGGCTTCCGCTTTATCTCCAACTAAATTTGTTCCACATTTTCGCGTTCCCAAGGCGTTTTTCGTAAAAATTAGAGGCTTGTTTCAACCAAATGCCTGCAAATTGGTTTGCTAGGTATGCATGAGCTGACAGCAGCAGATATTGACCGTATTATTGAAATGGCGTGGGAAGACCGAACTCCGTTTGAAGCCATTGCATACCAATTCAGCGTAAGCGAGTCTGAAGTGCAACAACTCATGCGCAACCAGCTAAAACTCGCTAGCTTTAAACGCTGGCGCAAACGGGTAAACAGTGGCGTAAGTCAAAAGCATTTGAAGAAGCGAGATGCTGGCATCAACCGATTTAAATGCAGCAGACAGCGAAGCATTTCTATAAACAAGGTTTCGAAGAGATAGCGTAGTGCTTCACGCGCAAAAGCCCCTAACCAATACAACATGCATTATTCAGAAAATCAGTTAGCAGCAATGGACAGGTTTTACCGCCTGAACCTCATCAATTCTGTAACGGGTATCAAACCAGGTAATCTGGTGGGCACACAATCAACAGACGGAAAAAGCAACTTGGCCATTATCAGTTCGGTTGTTCATTTGGGAAGCAATCCTCCGTTGCTTGGTTTTGTCATGCGGCCACAGCAAGAGGTAAAGCACCATACCTATGCAAACATTATTGAAACTGGAGCTTACACCATTAACCACATTCCGCATCAGTTAACAGAGCAGGCTCATTTTACCTCTGCCAGTTTCCAAAAGAATGATTCTGAGTTTGATGCCTGCGGATTTACAGAAGAGCATCTACCCGACTTTGCAGCTCCTTTTGTGGCAGAAAGCGAGATAAAAGTAGCCATGCGCTTTCTAGAAGAGATTCACATTAAGGCTAACAATACCATCTTGATTATTGGAGCCATTGAGCACGTGATTGTGAGCAACAAAGCCTTGAACGAGGATGGCTCCATCAATCTGGAATCAGCAAATTCTGTTGGCATTTCAGGATTGAACAGTTACTACAAGGTGAGCAAGATTGCCGATTACCCTTATGCGAGATTAGAGAACCTTCCTAAGTTTTGATACAAAGAGGTATTGGTTTGAATTAGATTGCTTCAATACAAAAAACGCTACATCGCTCCCATGCATGAATTCTTGGAAATTCTTATCGCCTCTGGTTGCAAGAAGTGGACATGGAAATTGGATTTGAAGAAGTAATTCGCCAAAACCAATTGGTGGAATTGGGTTATTGCGCTAGTTGATATAAATTGAAATTTCTGTACTCGAAACGGGTCCATTTCATTTGACGGAATCCGATTTTTCCTGTTCCTAAAACTGTCCCAAATTTCTTGCCATCGTCCTGCCAATCAATTACGGGCCTATCATCAATAAATAGTTGAATATGACCGCTGTCTTTAACCAACCTCACTGTATGTATTCCCTCCGAATTGTGCGGAATACCTGCCTCGCCTGTCTGTACTTTATGGAAACCTATGTTCTTGCGAAGGTGCGCAAACGGACGGCCTTTTTGGGTGGGTGTATTGGCGTAATATGAAATATGGTAATTGTTGATGTCTCCTTTTGTGTAGTGGTTGAAGTTGCCATTTCTCTGCTTCAACCTAGCGCTTAGAATATCTTCCCCATTCAAACCCTCTGCTGAAAAGAACACGATGCACAGACCAGCTTCAGGATGCAGGTTTCTTACCTCCCACTCGGCTATGAATGATTCAGGAAATTCCTCAGGACACCAATAAACATGATGACTTTTCTCTTCGGGAGAGAACATGCACAGCCAACCATCCTTGTATTCGGTTTGGCCAGAACCTTCCATCGTCCATCCCTTAAGTTCGTTTTCCGAAGAAAGTGTGTTGGAATAGATAAGGTCTCCTTTCAAATTTTGCGCAAAACTTGAAGTGGCAATTGCACTAAGGAAGATTAAGAAAGCAGAAGTGTTCTTCAATATTTCCATCAATAAAAAATCAGCGCTTCACCACTTTTAAATTCAACCAAACATGCCAAGATACTGAAGGCATAAAGACCTTGAAATACCTGTTGGTTCGTGCCCATTTTCCATTTTCCAATAATGGTTTTCTTACCTATTTCAATCTGAATGGCAAGCTCTCTTGATGATACAAGCATGAGTGCCAGCGCCTCGTAAAGTTCCAAATCCAATGCCCAAACTCCAAGCTTGGCTAAAATAGCTTCTTGGTTTTTGTTCTGTTCTGCCATAAGGCCAAAGGTCTAGCTTTTGAATTTGAGAAAGGATTGAGGCAGCAAGGAGTTGCTGACAAGGGATATTTACGATTTTAGAATTCGGATTTTAGATTAGGTGCTGATTCCCTAATTCGCTAATCCGCTAATTACCTAACCAGCTAATTGCTAATTGAGGCCATCCTTGGTACTTTCGCACCACCTAAAAAGAAACAAGTATGAATTACGATTTGATAGTAGTTGGTAGTGGTCCCGGAGGATATGTTGCAGCCATCCGTGCTTCGCAATTGGGCCTAAAAGTGGGCGTAGTAGAACGCTCGGAGTTGGGCGGTATTTGCCTCAACTGGGGCTGTATTCCAACCAAAGCATTGCTAAAAAGTGCGCAAGTGTTTGAATACATTCAACACGCCAGCGATTACGGTATCACGGTTGGCGACAGCAAGGCAGACATCACCGAAATGGTAAAACGTAGCCGTGGCGTGGCCGATGGCATGAGCAAAGGCATTCAGTTCCTTTTCAAGAAAAACAAGATTGATCATATCGAAGGTTTTGGCAAACTCAAGAACGGAACTACGGTTGAAGTGACAGACGCAGACGGCAAAAAGTCAGACGTAACAGCTAAGAATGTGATTTTGGCATTGGGTACTAGAAGTCGCGAGCTTCCTAACATGAAGCAAGACGGAAAGAAGATTATCGGCTACCGCGAGGCTATGGTGCTTGACAAGCAACCGAAAAAGATGGTTGTGGTAGGTTCGGGCGCCATTGGCGTGGAGTTCGCCTACTTCTACAACGCCATTGGCACAGAAGTAACCATTGTAGAATACCTTCCGAATATTGTTCCTGTAGAGGATGAAGAAGTGAGCAAGCAGCTTGGGCGTTCGTTCAAGAAATCAGGCATCAAAATTATGACCGATAGTTCGGTTGAGAAGGTGGATACTTCAGGTACGGGCTGCAAAGTGACCGTGAAAACCAAGAAAGGCGAAGAGGTGATTGAGTGCGATATCGTACTTTCCGCAGTTGGCATTCAAGCCAACGTAGAAGGCTGCGGATTGGAAGATGTGGGCGTCATTGTAGATGGCGGTCGCATAAAGGTGGATGAATTCTACGCCACCAACATTCCGAACGTATTCGCTATTGGCGATTGCATTCCTGGTCCAGCATTGGCACACGTAGCAAGTGCAGAAGGAATCATTTGCGTAGAGAAAATTGCTGGAGAAAATCCAGAACCATTGGATTACGGAAATATCCCAGGTTGCACCTACTGTTCACCAGAAGTGGCTTCTGTTGGTTACACCGAAGCAAAAGCAATCGAAGCAGGTTATGAAATCAAAGTGGGCAAGTTCCCATTCTCAGCTTCGGGCAAGGCAAGTGCCGCTGGTGCAAAAGATGGTTTCGTGAAACTAATCTTCGATGCCAAATACGGAGAACTCCTTGGCGGACACATGATTGGAGCCAATGTAACGGAGATGATTGCAGAGATTGTTGCCATCAGAAAACTGGAGACAACCGGTCATGAAATCATTAAAACTGTACATCCTCACCCTACAATGAGCGAAGCCATCATGGAAGCAGCTGCTGCGGCTTATGATGAGGTGATTCATTTGTAGAAATCAGATATCAAACAACAGATTTCAGATATAGAATGAAATGAAAGGCCGTCTCACTGACGGCTTTTCTGTTAATTAGAACCCGATATGTGTGGCATTACAGGATTTTATTCTTTGAAGGGACTTGCCACGGCAAGCCCTTACGCTGAAAAGCTGGATGCTGCCATTGTCACCATGGCGCAACGTGGTCCCGATGGAAGTGGCAAATACACTGAAGGAAGTGTTGCTCTGGGCCATGCACGCTTGGCTATTATTGACACTTCCTCGTCCGCTAATCAGCCATTTTTAGATAGCTCTGGCAGATATTCGATTGTATTCAACGGAGAGATATTCAACTATAAAGAGGTTGAAGCGCAGCTGACCGACTTCAAACCCAGAACAACCTCAGACACGGAAATTCTTCTTAAAGGATTCATTGAATGGGGTGAGAAAGTTTTGGATAAACTCAATGGCTTCTTCGCCTTTGCCATTCACGATAAGGAAACAGACGAACTGTTTTTGGCGAGAGACCGAATGGGCATTAAGCCTTTGCTTGTCTACAGGGATGAAAACGCTTTAGTTTTTGGAAGTGAGATGAAATCGTTGATGGCTTTTGGCATTCCGAAAGCTATCGACAAGGACTCTCAGTTCCTATATCATCAGTTCAACTATACGCCTTATCCGGAAACAATCTTCAAGAATGTTATTGAGTTGGGACCGGGGACGTGGATGCGAGTGAAAGGAATAGACCCTTCGACTTCGCTTAGGGTAATAACTGGAACCTACTGGAGCATCCCAAAACCCACAGCTCCAAAAACCAAACTCTCTTACGACCAAGCGCAACAGAAACTCCGCGAATTGATGGAGAAATCCGTTCAGCGAAGAATGATTGCGGATGTTCCATTGGGTTCATTTTTGAGTGGCGGAATTGATAGCTCCATCATTGCAACCATTGCCGCTCGTCAAACGGATAAACTGAACACCTTTTCCATCGGTTATGCCGATGAACCGTTGTTTGATGAAACGCATTATGCAGAGGCCGTTGCCAAGAACATCGGTTCCAACCACACTGTTTTCAAACTCACCAATGACGATTTGTATGCCGATCTGCATGATGTGTTGAATTACATCGACAGGCCATTTGCAGATTCGTCTGCCCTACCCGTTCATATTCTGTGCAGACACACCAGAAAGCATGTCACGGTTGCCCTTTCGGGCGATGGTGCCGATGAGTTATTCTCAGGATACAACAAGCATGCAGCAGAGTTCAGAGCGCGAAACTTGGGTGTTAAGGAACAAGTTGTTTCAGCCCTCAAACCTCTTTGGTTTCTGTTACCTAGCTCAAGAAATTCATCTTTAGGAAATCGTGTCTTGCAGTTGCAGAAATTCAGCAATGGTGTTTCGCTTGGCGCGAAAGACCGCTATTGGAATTGGGCGAGTTTTATGTCAGAACAAGAAGTTGCTAAACTGATGGACTCCATCCCCCTTTCCAAGGGGGTGTCGAGGTACGAGACGGGGGATTTACTGAAACGGCAGCGAAAACTCACTCAACAACTC
>JBDNJH010000027.1:0-2837 GCA_041687875.1 Flavobacteriales bacterium
AAGAATTTCAAGTTCAAAATTCCATTGGGTAAATTCAATGGAGGAATCGTGATTCCCGAATCTGTGGAGGCTTACTATGCAGGTGGTTCAGCACAGCTGGCTCTTCGCCATCTTTTAGGGTTAAAGAGATTGTATGGCGGAATAGGCGAAAATGGCGCAGATAATTTAGGCATACAAGATTACTTGGCGTGTGTAAGACCGCTTTCAAACGAGGAGGAACAGAATGGAGGAACAACGCTTGCGGATGATATTGCAGGACACTTTATTGATATTCAAACATCAATAGAACTCATTCCTGATCCCATGTCGGAAACCTTGGTAAGCAACAAGCAAATTGTGGAAGATGCTTATTTGGAGATGCAAATGCTGGTGCCAATGATTAAGAGCGAAATGACATCGGCTCTCGGTGTTCAGATTAATTATCAAGACAATGATGGGGATTGATGTCCACTTTCATGCACAAGATTAGCAGAACGGGTCATGCTGTCCGCCTCAGGCGGATTCAGCATCTATCAACCATTGGAATCAGACCCTGAAACAAGTTCAGGGTGACACTATTTAAGTACAGTTTGGGTAAACAAACGGATAAGCATTCTATTCTTAAAGCACTTAACCGTGACGTGAGCATTGCGCCTCTAGTTACGGTTCGCTTGCTTTTTGGCTTCATGATGTGTGCTGGAACCATCCGCTTCATGCACAACGGATGGGTAGAGCAACTCTACATCCAACCCCGCTACTTTTTCCATTACCACGGATTTGAATGGGTCAGCCCACTTTTGGGTGATGGAATGTGGTACGTATTTATGGCGATGGCTGTTTTGGCTGTGTTTATTGCTATCGGATTCCTCTACCGAATTTCTGCGCTTCTGTTCTTTCTTGCCTTTGTGTATGTGGAGCTGATTGACGCAACCAATTACCTCAATCACTATTACTTCATCAGCATCTTTTCCCTTTTGATGGCACTTTTTCCAGCCCACCGAAGGTTTTCTGTAGATGCATTTCTTTGGCCATCAATCAAACGCGGTAGCATTCCGTTTTGGGTAATTGGAGCTTTGAGGCTGCAAGTAGGAATCGTCTATTTTTTTGCTGGAGTTGCCAAGTTGAATTATGACTGGCTTTTTAGGGCGGAACCGCTGTCTACTTGGTTCGTTCCTTTCACGAAAATGCCTGTAGTGGGCAAACTCTTCAGTTTCAAACTCACCGCCTATCTTTTTAGTTGGGGCGGTGTTATTTATGACCTTTCTGTTCCCCTCTTGCTTTCGTTCCGAAGAACACTCCCTTTTGCCTATTTAGCGGTGGTGGGCTTTCACGTTATCACGTGGCTCATGTTTCCTATCGGAATGTTCCCGTGGGTAATGATTCTACTCACGTGGGTTTTCTTTCCCTTCTCATTTCATGAGAAACTCATTTCAATATTGGAATCCGTTTTCCCTGCAAGGAAAACCACGGCAACTCTTTGGAAACCGAGATTAATGAAACCGCTAATGATTGCTCTCGTTTTTCATTTCACCGTTCAACTGTTTTTGCCGTTCCGCTATCTTCTTTATCCCGGAAAACTGTTTTGGACGGAAGAAGGTTTTCGCTTCTCATGGCGCGTTATGTTAATTGAAAAGGCTGGGAGCGCCCAATTCTATGTGTCTGACCCAGCAACGGACAGAAGTTGGGATATTCACAATCCTCATTACCTCACTCCCGTTCAGGAAAAGCAGATGAGCACACAGCCTGATTTGATCTTACAATACGCTCAAATTCTCGAAAATGAATTCAAATCTATAGGAGTAAGGGATCCTGTGGTAACGGCTGATATTTTTGTGACCCTTAACGGGAGACGTGGCAAGCGGTATATCGATGGTTCGGTTGACCTATCGAAACTCAAAGATGGCTGGTTGCACAAACAATGGATACTATCGTATGAAGGTGAGTAGCGGTTGGTTTATGGTATTCTTGATGATGTGGGCCGCTACAAATGGCTTCGCGCAGATTATCATTAAAGGAACTGTGCAAGACAATGAAAGCGTAGCCATGTTTGGTGTGGTTGTGCATGTGGATGGCGTTTCTGAAAGCTACATGACGGATGAGAAGGGGAATTACCGCATTGTAGGTCTCGGGCCAGGAGTTAAAAAGCTGACCTTCTTTCAACCCGGATACAAGAAAGAAGAGCGCACCCTCGACCCAAAGAACGGTACTCACCGATTAGATGTAAAGCTTTCATTGCTTTCGCAAGATTTGGAAAGCGTTACCATTTCTGGGAAAAAGGAAGAAACAAACGTGATTACTACGCTGCGCCCTGTGGAGGGCATGGCCATTTATGCAGGAAAAAAAACGGAGGTCATTCTACTAAGTAACCTCACGGCCAATCTCGCTTCAAACCGTGCGCGACAGATATTTGCGCATGTGGCCGGTCTCAATATCTGGGAATCAGATTGCGCTGGCATTCAGATTGGAGTAGGAGGTAGAGGGTTGAGTCCGAGCCGAACAGAGAATTTCAACACGCGGCAGAATGGCTATGATATTGCTGCTGATGCACTTGGCTATCCCGAAAGCTACTATTCGCCACCCATGCAATCTGTAGAAAAGGTGGAAGTGGTGCGTGGTGCGGCATCCTTACAGTATGGCCCACAGTTTGGTGGCATGCTCAACTTCGTGATGAAGGAAGGACCGAAGGACAAGAAGTTAGAGGCCGAGAGCATTCAGTCGGTTGGTTCCTATGGCTTTTACAATTCCTACAATGCCATTGGTGGCACCATCGGAAGATTCAATTACTATTCTTACTTCCAATACAAATTCGGGAAATGCTGGCGTTGCAATTCTGATTTTGACAATTATGCTGCCTTTGC
>JBDNJH010000194.1:0-12747 GCA_041687875.1 Flavobacteriales bacterium
AGGAACACCGATGCAACTGCTGATGCCTGGTACCACTTCGGTAGAAATGTTGAATGCTTCTACATATTCAATTTCCTCTTGTCCGCGACCAAAAACAAACGGGTCGCCACCTTTCAGTCGAACCACGTGGCCGTAGTTTAAGGCGTATTCCACAATCAGTTTATTGATCTCATCCTGCGTGAACGAATGTTGTCCGGCTCGCTTTCCAACAAATACTTTGGGAGCATCTTTGGGTGCGTAGTTCAAGAGATCAGGATGTGTGAGGGCATCATATAGCACAGCATCGGCATTTGCCAAGGCCTTGGTGCCTTTAACGCTTATTAAATCGGGATCGCCCGGGCCAGCGCCTACGAGTGTCAATTTGGGGTTGTTTTTCATGTTTCGTTTTTTTACCACAGAGAACGGAGATTTCACGGAGGACACAGAGAAAAAAAATTATCTGTGAAAAATCAGTGTAAATCCGTGTATCTGTCTCTAATTCATTTTGTTTTTATCACGCAGAGAGTAGGGAGCAGGAATACGTTTTCCCGTTTTCCCGTTTTTCCTTTTTCTCCTTTCACTTTTCACCTTTTAGTTGCTCTTCTCTGAATGATTTGATGGTTTTGAGGAAACTTTCCGCTGCCGCGAAATAGCTTTTAGCAAACTCTAAAGTTGCCTTGTTTGATCGCATTTTCAGAACCATTTCGGTAAATGAGCTTTCGAATGGAAGCTTGCCCGTTTCTACAAACGTCTTATCGAAATCCTGTAGAATTCCAGCTTGCGTGTTGCAACGAACGTTCTCACCCAAAAGCAATCCTTTGGCACCATTCACGTAAGATGTGTATGTGTGATAAATACCATCTGCAAAACGGCTTTGGTCTATGGCCTGTGCTGCCCAATCGAGTTTCTCATCCGCATCATAGAATAGCGTTTGTACAAGGTCGATGATTACACCCGCGCATTCGCCCATTCCAATCTCAGGCTTGAACAGATCTTCCTTGCCCCAATCGTAATAATCGCTGTCGGTCAGACTTTCCAGCTCTGCCAATGGCTTGAATAATTGGTAGAAATAATCCGTGGTCAAACGGAGATAATAATCATTGAAATATTCGCCATCCAAACCATTTTCTTCGTAGTCCTTCAGCACCAGTCGAAGCATATCTGGTGTTCGTTTTGATGGAAGTTTGATGACCTTATCAGCCACCGTTCCGTTGCCGTTTCCGAGCACTCCACCACCAAGCAAAACCTGCATCGCTGGCACAACTTTACCATCATGCTTCATCGAACTTCCATGAAAACCGATGTTCGCAATGCCGTGTTGTCCGCAAGAATTCATACATCCGCTAATCTTGATTTTGATGTCATGATTATGAATGAGGTCTGGGAATTCTGAACGGATAACTTTTTCTAATTCCAATGCAGTTCCCGTGCTGTTTGATATTCCCAAGTTGCAGGTATCCGTGCCTGGACAAGCAGTAATATCAGCCACGCTATCGAAACCTGGTTCGGCCAATCCGAGCGCATTCAAACCTTCATATAGAGGCGAAAGTGCTTCCTGTGTCACGTAGCGCAGAAGATAACCCTGATTGATGGTCACGCGAATGTCATCGGCAGCAAATTCCTTGACAACAGCCGCAAATGCCCGTGCCGTATCTGAAGAAATATTTCCCAGCGGAACACGCACAAAAACGCCATAGAAACCTTCTTGCTTCTGATTGAAAACATTCGTTTTTAGCCAGTTGTCGTAATGCTCACGGTCTTTGATTCGCGCAGTGAGAACCGAGTTCAATTTCGGTGGTTCAGCAGTGAGAACTGCATTGCGGTCAACCCAAACTTCTTGGTTTTTCAGCGCAGGATATTCGCCTTCAATCTGCTTCATCAATTCCTCCAGACCAACATCCTGAAGTAGGTATTTAAACCGTGCTTTGTTCTTTCGATTTCGTTCTCCGTAACGGTCAAAAATGCGCAGCGTAGCTTCCATAAAAGGAATGATCTTTTCTTCTTCGAGGAACTCAAAAGCGACCAATGCTAAATGCGGCTGCGAGCCCAGTCCACCACCAATCATCACCTTGAAACCACGTTTTTCGCCTTTCAGAATAGGAATGAAACCGAGGTCGTGAATCAGCGTGAACGAAGTGTCTTTAGCGCTTGAAGCGAAGGCAACTTTGAACTTACGCCCCATTTCCTGACAAATTGGATTGCGCAGAAAATACTCGAACATCTGATGCGCGTAAGGCGATACATCAAACGGTTCTTCGGGGTCAATTCCCGCCTTGTCGGAAGCGGTGATGTTGCGAACCGTGTTTCCGCAAGCTTCGCGAATGGTAATCTTCGATTGTTCCAGTTTGTGCCACAATTCTGGCGTTCTGTCCAAACTCACGTAATGAATTTGAATATCCTGTCGCGTGGTGGCGTGTAGCGTGCTGCTCGCGTATTCGTCAGAAATGTCTGCAATCTTAATCATCTGCTCGCTTGTCATTCTTCCATAAGGAATTTTGATGCGAATCATCTGCACGCCCTGCTGCCGTTGACCATAGATTCCACGTGCCAAACGCAGACTGCGGAACTTGTCATCGTCCACCTTCCCCTCTTTAAATAGGTGAATCTTTTTCTCGAGGTCGAGAATGTCCTTTTCAACAACTGGATTTTCTAATTCTGTTCTAAAACTTTGCATTTATTGGGGTTATTTGAGTAATAAAAAAGCCTCTCGAATTTTCGAGAGGCTTTGAAATGTTTTATATCGTTTATATCGAATACTTCATGGCCTCACGAAAAATATGGACAGCAGCAACACATGCAGCAGTTCATTTTTTCGATGTGAGTATTGATGGTTTTCATTCGAGCGGCCAAATGTAAGTCAGGAATGTTTTGGATGCAACAGTAATGATATTTTTTTTAGCCACAGAAACACAGAATGCACAGAGGTTTTTACAGAATATTTTTCTTTTCTCCTGTGGAAATCCCCGCATGAATGGACGGGCAGGCGTGTTTTTGTGGTTATTTTATCTCGGAAAGTAATTGCGAAATCTTTTCAATCTCTACCAAAAAACCATCGTGCCCAAAGGGCGATGAAATAATCTCCAATCGAGCATTTGGAATGTGCTTCACGATGAATTCCTGTTCGGCCGTTGGACAAAGAATATCACTATCAATACCTATAATAAGCGTGTTTGCGGTTATTGCATTCAAGGCGCTTTCGAGCGAATTTCTTCCACGACCCAAGTTGTGACTATCCATGCTTTTGGTGAGCAAATGATAGCTCTGTGCATTGAAACGTTTTACCAGTTTCTCGCCTTGATAGCGGATGTAGGACGAAGCCTTGAAGCTCCCTAGTTTCTCTTCGTTGTCTTCCTGTGTTTGCTTGAAAGCTTCGTAATTTCGATATGTCACCATACCAATTGCGCGTGCGGTTTTCAGTCCATTAGCACCAGCGTTTGGGTTATCATTTTTCCAAGTTGAATCGGCTTCAATGGCCAATCGTTGTGCTTCATGAATGGCAATTTCCCAAGCAGAAGCTTTGGCACTCGTTACCAACAGACACAGGTTTTTGAAAAGATTTTTGTCTGAAATAGCCCACTCCATCAGTTGATAGCCGCCCATGCTTCCGCCCATTCCCAATACAATTTGCTTTACGCCCAAATGCGTTTGCAGCAATTGATGCGCTTTCACCATATCGCGAATAGTAATCATCGGAAACGAATGGAAATACGGTTTTTCCGTTTCGGGATTTTCGTTCAACGGGCCAGAACTTCCGTAGCATGACCCGAGAATATTGGCACAAACAATGAAATACTTGTGGGGGTCGAATGGTTTTCCTTCGCCAAAAAGCCCACTCCACCAATCGGCCACATCCGAATTTGAGGTAAGCGCATGGCAAACCCAAATACCGTTATCGCCAGCGGCATTCAGTGAGCCGTACGTGTGATACGCAATCTCCACTTTCGGCAAAATCGCACCGCTTTCTAGCGGAAAAGGTTGGTTATGAATGTACTTTTGAAATCTCATATTTGCTGCGGTAAATATCGCAACGCAAAACCGATTGACTAAAAAGACATTTTGATAGCCACAGAAGCACAGATTTACACAGAAAAAAGAATGATTCTCTTGTTTAATACTGGTACAAAAGAATAGAGACCCTTCGTTCCTCAGGGCGACAGACGGATTCTGTCATTCCGAGGAACGAGGAATCTCACCGAGAATTTTAACTGAGAAACTCGAATCTACTGAGTGAAATGAAGCAGGACGAAACATTTTCGAATTTGAGGTTTTAGTATTTCGTATTTAACTCTTTAAAAATGAAAATTACCCTCAAACGTTTAAATAATGCTTACCACATGGAAGCCACCAATGAAACGGGAAACTCCATTCAGATGGACGGTTCGCCAAGTATAGGTGGGCAGAATTTGGGCGCCCGCCCGATGGAAATTGTGCTGATGTCATTGGCGGGTTGCAGCAGCATAGATGTGATTTCCATTCTCAAGAAAATGAAGCAGGAAGTGACCGAATATGATGTGGAAGTGACGGCAGAGCGTAGAGACGAAGTGCCATCCATCTTCACCAAAATTCACATGAAATTTCTTGTAAAAGGAAATAATTTGGAGGAAGACAAAGTGAAGCGTGCTGTTCAGCTTTCGGCAGAAAAGTATTGTTCGGTCTCTAAGATCCTTGAACCTACGGCTGAGATCAGTTGGAATTGCGTTATTAGTTGACTAAGTTGATGAAGTTTATAGAGTTGACTGAGTTTATGCAGTTGATGCAGGCATATTCCAAAATCACCATCCTCTGCCCAATCAACTCTGTAAACCCTAAAACTTCGTCAACTAATTTCTATCTACGCCAACTTTATCAACTTTGTAAACCTATTTACTTTATCAACTTTCCGAAATGAAAGAAAACCAATTTGAGACAGATGCAATACGAACGCAGGTTGAGAAATCGCCCCATTTGGAGCATAGCGTTCCGTTGTATCTGACATCCAGTTTTACGTTTGATGACGCGGAGCACATGCGCGCCATGTTTGCCGATGAGGTTGGAGGGAACATCTACAGCCGTTTCACCAATCCGAATGCAACGGAGTTCATTGATAAGATGTGCAAGTTGGAAGGAGCGGAAGCGGGTTATGCCACGGCCACAGGTATGGCGGCTGTGTATGCAGGATTTGCCGCTTTGCTCAGCAGCGGAGATCATATTGTGAGTTGCCGTTCGGTTTTTGGTTCAACCCACACGGTTCTTACCAAAATTCTTCCACGATTTGGAATCACCACAACATACGTTGATGTGGATGATTTGGAAGGTTGGGAGAAGGCCATTCAGCCAAATACCAAGATGATTTTTGTGGAGACGCCCTCAAACCCAGGTTTGGATGTGATTGACATGGAATTTGTTGGGAAACTGGCCGAAAAGCATGGCGTAATCTTTCACGTTGACAATTGCTTTGCCACGCCTTATCTGCAACGCCCAATTGATTTTGGAGCACATTTGGTAAGTCATTCTGGTACAAAATGGATTGACGGTCAAGGCCGCGTGATGGGCGGAATTTTGGTGGGCGATAAGAAACTAATCGATGATGTGTATACGTTCTGCCGATCCACAGGCCCGGCCATTTCACCTTTCAACGCGTGGATACTTTCTAAAAGTTTGGAAACACTGGCCGTGCGCATGGACCGCCATTGCGAGAATGCCGTGAAGCTTGCCAATTGCTTGGAACATCATCCTGAATTGGACAACGTACGTTACCCTGGGTTGATGTCGCATCCGCAATACAAAGTGGCGCAAAAGCAAATGAAAAAAGGCGGTGGCCTCATCACCTTTGAGTTGAAAGGTGGAGTAGAGCGCGGCAAGAAATTCTTGGATGCGTTGCAGATGTGTTCGGTCACGGCCAACTTGGGCGATTCACGAACGATTGTTACGCATCCCGCTTCAACCACGCACGCAAAACTCACAGAGGAAGAACGAAAGGCGGTCAGTATTTCTGAAGGTCTGGTACGTGTTTCTGTTGGATTGGAAAACATCTCTGACATCATATCTGATATTGAACAGGCATTGGGAAGGTCTAAGTAGCCTTTTGAAAAACGCAACCTTCTGAAAACCAATGTCGTTTGAGGTTGTATGAAAAAGACGACCAAGAATTCCAAATCCTATAATTGGGGCGATGGCTGCACCGCTTGGCAGTTTGTGAACACACCATCCATGAGCGTTATTCGTGAGACAATGCCGCCAAAATCATCCGAGTCATTGCACAAACACTCAAAGTCGCAACAGTTCTTCTTCATTATAAAAGGCGAGGCTCTCTTTGAGTTGAATGGCGAACGGTTTACCATCAAAGCAAATGAAGGTATGCACGTGAAACCAAATCAGGTTCATTGCATCACCAATCCAACAAACGAGAACCTCGAATTGCTCATCGTTTCTGAGCCGCACTCACACGCAGATAGGATTAACATCTGATAGTGATTGTTGAACTTTAGGGTTAAATTTATTGTGCCCATATTCCTATGGAATTGCAGGGATAGAAATCGGTAGGAGAAAAAATAACCATCCAACAATCATTTCTCAGTTACTTTGAGTTTTCTGTTGATTACAATTGACCGAATCGAATTTCGGTAGCCACCAAATTGGTTTATTTTGCTGCGCTAATCGAAACGAGTAACGAACATTCAAAAGAATATAATCTTGATCACATGAAAAAAATCTACTCTACTTTTTTAACGATTTTAACCGCAGGAGCACTGCTCACAGTATCAGCGCAGCAACAACCAAACAACGGTGGTTTTGAAATTTGGGATGCCACTGGTGGTGAACCAACTAATTGGAACAACATGACATCGGGAGACCTCTGTTTTCTGTGTGGTTTCGGGTCTACTCAACGTGTATTTAAAGACGTTACGGAATTCCGTAGTGGCCTGTCTAGTGCCCGGATTGAAAGCACCGCAGCTGCCGGGAATACAATTAACGGCACCATGACCACAGGACAGATTAAGGCACCCGATACGAATCCTCTTAATGGATATTCATTCACTAAGCGAGCTGATGCTTTGTTTAACCATCCGTTTACGGAGATGCCAGACAGCTTGTTGTTCTACGCCAAGTATAACCTAACTGATGCTACTGATTCTGCATCAATTTCTGTTGTTCTGCATGATGACAACGATTATCGTGAGCCAGGTGGTAACGCTGCACAAGTGATTGCCACGGCCAAAAAGCGATTCCAAACAGGAGGTACAGCTAACTGGGTAAGAATTTCAGTTCCGTTTGTTTACGATGGCATGTCAACTAATGCCATTGCTTACGCTTTGATGACGTTTACTGCTAGTTACGAACCAGGAGCTGGAAATAGCACAGCTAAACTTTGGGTTGATGACTTTGAATTCATCTACAATCCAATTGATCCAACTTCGGTTCAAGAAATTGCTAACGAGGTCGCGGTTTATCCAAACCCAACAAACGATGGTCGTATAACCGTTTCTCTTGGTGCTGATTTCAGAACTGGAAATGCAACCGTATTCAACGTAATGGGACAAACCGTTGGAACATTCAATTTCTTCAATTCAACCAATGTGAATGTAGAAATCAATCAACCTGCTGGAATGTATTTTATCAACGTAAGAACGGAAGACGGACAGCAAACTACTGTTCGGGCAATTAAGAACTAAACAGAGAAAAGAAAAGGCCCGAAAGGGCCTTTTTTGACAATCAAAGTTTCAGTTCAGGAATTACTTCGGATGATAGATTTTTTCTGCAGTCGCGTAAATCTCTTGCTTGTTCAGCGTCATTCTCTTGGTCTGCTGATTCACGTAGAGTTCCATCTGATCGTTGTAGTGTTTAGACCATTCATGGTTTGATGCGCCATACGGATGAAGCGTCTGGAGCGAAACTTCTTCGCCAGCCTTCCATTGTGCAAACTGCACATAAGAATCAGCTACAAATGTTTTAAACCTTCCGTTGGTGTAAGGCATGTTGTAAGTGGCCGCCAAAACATCGGCAAAACCGTTCACGCCATATTCTTTATCTCCACGCACATGAACTTGCAACTCTCCTAAAGTCACATCAAGGGTTTTGAAATACTCCATCAAGTGGTCGTTGGCGTAAGCCACGGCCTCTACAAACATGTTGTCTTCTACATCCATGCCATCAATAAAAGCTTCTGTTCCGAGGCCGAGTTTTTTGAAAATGTAGTTGTAAGTGAGAAGGTACATTCCTGCCGCTTCACTGTCTTTTGTAGCTCGCTTATCCCAGTTCTGCATTTTTACAATGCTTTCGGTCACATCAGGAAAGCAGTTGGCATCTATTTGCATGAAGTTTTCGGTTGAAGCAAAAAATGCGCTCGAATCTGGAAGTTGATAATCGAATTTCATGCGTTTCGCATCGTCCAAACTCACCTTTTCAAGCTCATTGAGTAACTGTACTAAACGGGTACTTCTATTGTTGTCGCCAGCCTCAAAACCAAAATAAGCGGGGTAATCCATCGGATTCAGGTTTTCGGTCTGACACGTGGCATTGAAAGGCGTATTGTTCGTATTAAACACATATCCACAGTTAGGATTGATTACTTGTGGTCGTTCTGAGATAGGATGGAACTCGGCCCAAAGTGTAGAACTTGTATCACCCGGAAGTACCGAAGCCCAGTTGTAATCTTCGTTCCGTATTGGCACCAAGCCATTGTTCAAATACATGATATTGCCTTCTCTATCTGCATAAATTACGTTGTAACGCGGGTGCGCCTCCATGCTCAAAGCCTCATAAAACTCATCAAAGTTTTTGGCCTTGTTCATGCGATAGATTTCCTCAATCGTGTTGATTTTTTGATTTGCAGCCAGCCTTACCGAGTAAAAATCTCCATCCTTTGATTTGATGGTTGCTCCGTGCTTGCTCCAGTACGTCATTTTAGGAATCGGAACGGTGAGAATGTTGCTCAATTTTACCTTCAGAAAAGTGAGTCTTCTATCAAGTTCAAACCACTCACCATCAAACTTGTACGTCCGCTTTTTGTCCTCGCTCATTTTGAGTTTATACACATCAACCAAATCAAGCTTGTTGACTGTGTGTGCCCAGCCTAGATTTTCATTCGTTCCTAGAAAGACAGATGTTCCTCCCGGAAACAATCCACCTAGAATGTTCAGTCCTTCATTGCTACACAAATGTGCTTCATACCAAGAGAAAGGTCCTTCCATCGGTTGATGGGGGTTTACAACCAGAATTGTGCTTCCATCGGCAGTTTTCTTAGGACTGAAAGCCATGGCATTGGATCCCAACAAGGTTGTGCTACCATCGTATTCTCCTTTCAGAATCTTTGCAACTTCCAAATGTCCGCCAGAGACGATGCAGGCTGCAAATACATTTCCGTAAACGAGGTCTTTTCCTGCAATAGGAAATAAGCCATTGAGAAGTACCTCTTCTGGGTAAGATGCTGCATAAGCGTTGATTCCTTGTGCATAACCGTCTAAATACTCTTTGTATTCTTCGGAAAAGGATTCATCAAACTTTGCATCCACAATATCTCTTACGGCAAATACGTGGAGTAGAAAATCGCGCTTTGCGCCTTCCTTTCCGAGCAACTGACCAGAACGACCTTGCCCTGCAACGAGTAATTCCTGCATAGTTGCAAAATCATCTTCGGCATTGGCCCAAGCCAATCCGTATGCAACTTCATGATCTTGATCGGCAAAAATGTGGGGTACACCCCATTTATCGCGCACGATTTGAATCTTGGCGATGTCAATCTTCTCAAAATGAGAACCAGTGCTGCTAAGGGTTTCTTTGTTGCACTTTGGTTTGCCAGCGAAAAGGCAATTGGCTACGCTCAAAAAGGCGACCAATATTAGAAATTGTTTGGACATTAACTTGAATGAAATTAAGGGGTTAGATGTAAGAACGTAAAAATAGCACCTTAGTATGCCAATCCCTATCAACTATGTATCAAGTACTTACGAAGTTAGTGCGGATGATAAACCGACTTGGCTTCTGCCATGATTTTGGCTTTGTCTAATGTCATTGTTTTTGTATACTGATTAGCATAAAGTTGCATCTGATCGGTGTAGTGCGGAGAGTCTGGGCGGTTGGATGCACCAAAGGGGTGCAAAGTTTCCATTCGCACCAATTTTCCATCTTTCCATTTTACAAAATGAACGTAAGAGTCCGCTACCCAAGGCTTATAGCGGCCATCTTTCCATTCTTCGTTATAGTTGGCTGCCAACGCATCTGGGAATCCAGCCAAAGGAAGATTGACATCGCCTCTAACATGCCGCTGAACTTCTCCAAGTTTTGGAATTTTTCCACCGTAATGTGTATCAATTTGGTTTTTTGCCCAACGCAAAGCTTTTATATAAGTAGTGTCAGGAATGGTAACAGCTCGCTTGAATTCACCGTCAGAAAATCCCATCATACTAAACACCTTCTGGAATGTTATCATCCAAGCTCCCGCATTGGGATTGTCCTTGTTGCCTCGTTTGTCCCATTCGTTTATGACCGTAATCAAGGGTGCCAATTCGGGATAATCGTTTGGGTTTACGTGAAAAAGATTCTCAATGGAATTTTGAAACGCTCCACACGCAGGAAATTCATAATCGAACTTCATTTTCTTCATTCTTTCAAATGACATTTTTTCTGAGGCAGGTTCACGCATTAGCTCTAAAAAACGTTCGGCTCGGTTGTTTTCCCCGTTGTCGGTCACTCCGAAATAGGAAGGATAATCATCCAAACTTTGCCATTCGCTCTTTTCTGTTGCATGTGCGGGATTGTTGTTCGTATTGAAAACCCAACCACTTTTTGGATTTCCGGTTTGAATCAAATCTTGGACATCGTGAAATTCAGACCAAAGCGTTTTGTCCGAATTGCTGCGTACAACCTTGGAGTAATCAACACCTTCATGCCGCTTTGGCATCACGCAATTGTTAATGAACAACACATTATCATCCTTATCCGAATAAACAATATTGAACATAGAGATGGATTCCATTCTCAGCGCGTCATAAAATTCTTCATAATTTGAAGCTTTATTCATGCTATACCATTGCTGTCCTACACCTACTTTTTCGTTTGCAGGCAGTTTCACCGCATAGAAGTTTCCATCGGGAGATTTGAGAGTTGCTCCAAGTTCACTCCAATAGGTCATTCTTTTTACAGGAAATACAATGCCTTTAGCCAATTTCACTTTGAGCCAAACAGGTCGTTTCTCTAGTTTTTTCCACTCGCCATTGAACTTATACATCCGCTTTTTCTTTGGATGCATTTCCAATTGAAAAACATCAACAAGATCTAAGTGATTGAATGTGTGTGCCCATCCAAGATTCTCGTTGTTTCCAAGGAAGACTGACGAACTTCCTGGGAACATCGCTCCGTGAATATTCAGCCCTTCTTCGCTTACGATATGCGCCTCATACCACGAAAACGGACCAGTAACCGGCTGATGTGGATTGATACAAAGCATCGAACTTCCATCTGTTGTCTTATTACTGTTAAACGCAAAAGCATTCGATCCGTACGGAAGGTCGGATGGTTGATCCTCGTCATATGTTCCATCAACAATCCTGCTCACATAACCAGGTGTTCCAATAAGTGCGCTAAGTGCAAACATGTAACCACCCACTACGTCTTTCGGGTTTATGGGAAAAACGCCTTTCACCCGAATTTCCTTCTTATGAGCTGCGGCATAGGCATTGATGCCTTGGCAATAACCTTCTACGTAACGCAGATATTCAGGAGAAAGCAGGTGAAAGTCTTGTTCAACCCGATCTCGGTAGCCTAGTGTATGCGAGAAGAAATCGCGTTCAGCGCCCTCAACGCCCATCAATCTTCCTGCATAGCCTTTTGCACTTATCACCAGTTCTTGCATGGTGAAAAAATCATCTTCGGCATTAGCCCAAGCCAAACCATAAGCAGCATCAGCATCGGTTTTACCGAAAATGTGCGGCACGCCCCACTTATCACGGACAATGGTTACATCTTCAGGATTTACGGTAATGGAATACTCGTATCTGTCATCGGCAGACACAGGGGTAATAAGCCAAGCCATGATAGCTAGGCAAGCAGTAATTTTCTTCATAAGCAATTAAAAATGAGAGGGATTGAACCAGTCAACTAAGTTAGGCATTCTTCGAAGATTTCAGTTCTAAAAGTGTGATTTCTGGCTGAATTCCTATTCTTCCCATATATCCAATGAAACCAAGCCCACGATTTACGTAGATGTTCTGCCCACCATCTTCATACAGTCCAGCCCATTGCTTATATAGGTATTGAACCGGACTCCATTTGATTCCTGGGATTTCGATGCCGAATTGCGCTCCGTGCGTATGCCCCGAAAGCGTCAATTGAAATTTCTGTGGATGTTCTTTAATCTTAGCATCCCAATGGCTCGGGTCGTGAGACAACAGAATTTTAAAAGGAATGTCCTCAACTCCTGCAACAGCTTTGTCTAGATCTCCATACTTCGGAAAGTGACGTGATGCGCCCCAATTTTCTACGCCAACGATTGCCAGCTTTTCGCCATCGGCCTCCAAAACATGGTTGTTGTTTAAGAGAAGATTCCAACCAGATTCTTGATGAACTTCTTTCAATCGCACCAAGTTTGCATCTTTTGCCGCTTGATTTGCCCAAGGGCCGTAATCGCCATAATCGTGGTTTCCTAAAATTGAATGAACCCCAAGTCGCGCCTTCAGTCGTTTGAATTCATTTATATGAGGCTCGGCTTCAGACGCCTCATTATTGACCAAGTCGCCAGTAAAGAAGATAAGGTCTGGTTTCATCTCAAGAATTCTATCAACAGCTTCTGCA
>JBDNJH010000195.1:0-6494 GCA_041687875.1 Flavobacteriales bacterium
TATCCCATTTGTCATGCTGACGTTAGGAAGCATCTCTTTTCTGCACCCAAGGCTATCTATGCAAACAAGATCCCTCTCTTCATCGTGTTTTGAGCCATTGGCAATCAGACCCTTCGTGCTTCAGGGTGACAAAAACCGTCTGCAAACCGAGCATGACAGAACGAAAAAGATTCCGACTTCGCTCAACCAAGCGCGGGAAACTGAAATCAAGAACTAACCCAATTCTCAATAATCTTCAATCCCTCAGGAGTCAGCAGGCTTTCGGGATGAAACTGAACACCGCAAACATCAAACTTGGTGTGACGAATGGCCATTACCTCACCGTCATCATCGGTTGCGGTGACTTCCAACTCGGCAGTAACGGTATCCTTATCTATTACCCAAGAATGGTAACGGCCAGTTTCAATTCTGCATGCTAATGTGGCAAACAACGGTTCTTCATTATCAAAGATGTTGACAGGAATAGCAACACCATGACGCACTTGGCTTAGGTTCTTGAGACTAGCTCCAAAGGCTTCGCCAATGGCTTGATGACCGAGACAAACTCCCAGAATTTTCTTCGTTGGGGCGTATTTCTTAATGAGTTCGGGCATGATGCCCGCATCTTTCGGTAATCCTGGGCCGGGTGAGAGAATGATGGCGTCAAACGCGTCAACTTCGCTCAGCAAGATCTCATCATTGCGCTTCACCACAATATCATCGCAAAACTGCTCCACGTAGTGAACCAAGTTAAATGTGAAGGAATCGTAATTGTCGAGGATGAGTATTCTCAAGGTGGATGCGAAATGAAATTCAGCGGAGCTAATGTGCGAATAATCTTAACCGCAAAGACGCGAAGATTTTGCCAAGTGCGCAAAAGTTATTTCAATCCTACGAACTACTGGTCGCTTATCGCTATTTTTCCCAAATGAAAAAAGCGATTCACACCACGAAAGCCCCTGCGGCAATTGGCCCATACAGTCAGGCCATTCTTGTAAACGGCTTTTTATACACCGCTGGTCAGGTGGCTCTTATACCAGAAACGGGCGAGTTGGACATGGCCACCATTGATGTAGAAACCACCCGCGTGATGGAGAATTTGAAAGCTATTCTCACCGAGGCTGAAATGGATTTTACCCATGTGATTAAGACCAGCATCTTCCTTTCTAGTATGGATCTTTTTGCTGCGGTTAACGCCATCTACGGAAGCTATTTTCCCGAAGGAAGCTTTCTGCCAGCACGCGAAACTGTTGCCGTTGCTGGTTTGCCTAAGGGTGTAAATGTGGAGATTAGTGTGGTGGCGTTTAAGGGCTGAGTTATTGCTTCACAAATCGCCTCACCCCACTTCCCTTTTCTGTTCGGATGTTGATGAAATAGCTTCCGCGACTCAGTTTCGATACATCAAGTGTATTTCCGTTAGAGAACGAGCTTTCCGACTCACTCACCATTCTGCCCGAAACATCCATGATAGAATGCCCGATAACCGTTTCGGTCAATCCTGTTAACTGAATGGCATCCGTAGCAGGATTTGGATACACATTGAAGTTGATAGTTGGCTGTTCCTTAATGCCAACTGATGCAAGGTCGGCATTCACATAAATAGCGCCTTCGTCTCCAACTAAGAACGTGATAGAATCGCTGTGGGAAGCGATGTCGTTTATCGGTTTTGATACGCTATTCCAGTTCCAGAAACCACCGCTGTTGTCGACTATCACACCTTCGGTATTCGTGTTGGTTTCTATTCCACCCAAAAAGGCCGTTCCGTTATCATTGATATGTGCCGCATTCATCTTTGGGTAGTAAAAGGTGGCAGTTTCTAGGTCAATATCCCAAGTAAGACCATTATCAGTACTGATCATGATGCCAAAACTCTGGTTATTGCGATGCGTGGCACGAATGCTACCATCCGCATGAAAAATGAAATCGGTAATTGCCGAATCGCCAGCAACGTTGGGAATGGTGTCCCAGTTCGATCCGCCATCTGTGGTTCTCAGCAGTATTCCATCAACAGTACCTGCCAGGCCCAACTGCGCGTTTTTGAATTCAATGGCGGAAACCCATCCTTGACTGTTCCAGTTCTCAGAATCATTGGTGGTGACCCACGTTCCGTTAGAGAACTTGTCAATGATGTGTCCTTGAAAACAGCCGGCACCCCCGGCAAAGCCGTTGTCTTCATCAAAAAAGAAAAGCGAGGTGGTCTGACAGAAACCATTGGTGGCAAGTTCCAATAATTGCCAATTCAGTCCTCCATCAACCGTTTGAAAACCGCCACCCCAAACACCGGACATGATGATGCCGTGGCCTTCAGAGAACCAGTGCATATCAAAAATATCAATGCCCTGCCAACTACTGTTCGGAAAGGAGTCGAGCAGCATTTCGCTCCATGTTGCGCCACCATCAACGGTTTTGAGGAGTACACTGTCTCCGCCCACGTATCCGATCTCGGCAGAAACGAACTGGATGGTTTTCAAATTCCGATTGGTCGGAGTTGGTACTTCCGTCCATACCGACTGGGCCATGGCACCAATATACATGGATGAGAATGCGAGAATTACAGGAATGGTTTTCATGATAAGGCAGTTTTAGTGATGGATGAATATTACGCCAACAAAATTGGCGAACTGCCAACTGTTGCAGTTAGGAATTCTGGCCTTTTACTGATGAATTTGCTCCACGGAGGTTTGCAGCTCCGAAGGCGTGAGTCCGCTCTTCTTCTTCACAAATGCTGAGAAGCTTGAAGGACTATCGAAGCCTAACGAGTAGGCTATTTCCTTATGCGATTCTTGCCCGAAGAGCAGCATTCGCTTTATCTCCAGAATGAGCCGCTGATGAATGGCCTGCAACGGAGAAACACCCAAATGCTGCTTGGTGAGAAGGCCCAGTTTCTTCTCGCTCAGGTTCAACTCCGTGAGATAAAACTGAACCGAATGCTGCTCCTTAAAGTTGCCATCAATCAGCTGCAAAAAGCGATGGAGATCAGAATTGGACACCGCATCCTTCACGTTCTCAGCCTTGCTCATAGACAGCAAATCAAACAGCAGCACCTGAAGTAGATGAATGTTCCGTTCAGTATCGGCTTTCAGATTGAATTGGTCTAGCAGTAGCGACATCTTCGTAAACTGGACGGCATCGTTTTCAAACACAACTCCTCCTACTCCATTCCACATTCTATCGCGCAGCCTACTGAGCAACGTTGGCGACATAACGGATTCAGAAAGGAACTGAATCAAACGACCTTGAGAGCCTGGAGCTCTTTTGAGCAGATGAATCTGATTGGGATGAACGATGTAACAAGCAAGATTCCTAACAGAACTTTCCTGAAAATCAATTAGCTGGATGCCACCGCCAGCTTCAAAGAAAATAATCTCGTAGTAATTGTGGCGGTGCTTCTGGGTAAAGTCGTACTCGTTGCTGTGCGAAATGGCCCGTATGTAAAGCGGAGAAGTTCCCGCGTGCAGGTTATGAACGGGGATTTCAGGGTTATTGGATGCCGAAGCCATGTTGACCAAGGTACCAACTATTCATATAAGTAGAATCGAATTGAGAAGAAAGCTGGTCAGCCGAACGCTTAAGCGCATCTACGCCCAAATCTTGGAGAAATCGAATTCGACCGAACAATCTTCCAAGTTGAAAACGAACTTTTCCGTACCTGTTTTCAGCTTCAGTTCATACGCTTTCCCATTCAATTGAAAAACCTCGACCTGTTCATCTTCCGGTGATACGATGACGTAGTATTTCACTCCCTCATCCTCATAAAGGTCGTATTTGAGGGTTCTGTCTTTCTTTTGTGTGGATGGCGAAAGAATCTCGAAAATCACGGTGGGTGCAAAGTCGATGTAATTCTCGTTGCCGCTTTCTTGGCAGATGATGCTCACATCAGGCTGCACAACGGTTGTTTCGCTTATCTTCCAATCAACAGGCATGATTGCTTCACATTTCCCGCAATCATCCATCAATTCGTTCAACAACCTTGTTATCAGCGTATTGAGCCGCTGATGTTTGATAGACGGCCCGGGCGACATGGCATAAGGAACGCCATGGATAATTTCCCAGTTACCTTCCCAAAGAAGGTAATTTTTATAGGTGTATTCTGGCAGATGTTCTGCTTTTATGCCAAATCCCATGGTGCGGTGCTTTCAGACAAATATAACGATCAGCGATGCGAGAAAAGGTTATCGGTTATTGGGTTCAGGGCAATCGGGTTAGTGGTTATTAGGGACAGGACACTCTGAGCTTTAAAAACTACGCCTCGTCCAAGCAATGAAGTTAGCTTTCTGCATATCAGACGCGTTTGGCATTTTGTGCGGCCAACGCGTGCGGTAGTACCTGTCCTCATCGGTAGGCGTTAACTGAACCTTGTGCGTATCGTCTTCCGAATTGGTGGTGAGGGTGATGGTCTCCTCCTCAAAGTATTTGCACCATTCCTTCAGGTTTCCGAGAATACGGATGCCATTAATGGATACGATTTCATCGCCCAATTTCAGCCTTGCTTTGGATGCGATAGAATCTGGGGCGATGTCGGTAATCCGTGCCGATCTTTCCTTGATGTATTCGACCTTAAACCCGAAACGGTTCTCAAAATAAAGCCGCGAACGCGTATCGCGCACCTCAATACCAACGTGACCCAGTAGCTCATGCAACTCCGCCTCAATATTCTTTACCCCATAGTAGTAGTCCTTAAAGAACTGCTCGTACGAACGACCACCAATCTCTTCAATCACATCCTGATAATCCTTCTCGCCATAACCAATTCCCTTTTTACCGAAACGCTCGTAAAGCAAACGCATGGCGGCCATCAGCCCCTTTTCGTTGTTCGTATCGCGCAGCAAAGAGATATCAAGCATCATGGCCAATAGCGCGCCTTCATTGTAAATGGAGGTTTTTCTATCAGGAATTCCCTTCTGATAACCATCCAACCATGTATCGAAACCACTATCGGCTACCGAAAGATTAAACCTTCCGTAGTTATGAAAGTGGCGCTGCAAAAGGGTGTGAATGTTCTTGAAAAACTCGAAATCACTGAAACATTGGGCTTGATACAGGAACAGATCACCAGCATAGGTGGTCACACCTTCGGCCACAAATCCCAAACGGGTATAATTTTCTTTGGTGTAATCGTATGGCTGCATCTCAATGGGGCGCAGCGTCTTCACATTCCACGTATGAAAAAGCTCATGCGAACTCACTCCTAAAAACTCATCATAAAGCACAGGTTTAAGAATATCGTAACTCGGCCCAAGCACGATGACGGTCGAATTTTGATGTTCCACACCATGATAGGTTTGGTAGGTCCTAATCTGATAGAGGAAATGATATTCCTTAACCGGAAAATCTCCCATTGCATCAATCTGAACCTGCGTAAACTTCCTGAAATCATTCAGAATGCGCTCCCAATCGGGCTTAAACTCTCCCTGAAACCAAATATGAAAAAGCGTATCGGAAATGGTATAAGACTGATGCTGAAGACCATTACTCGCTATGAAAGGACTATCGGCCAACTCATGAAAATCCTTTACCTTATAACGGTTCTTACCAACGGAACGCATTCCAGTTGCCACTGTCCAATCGGAAGGAATATCCAACTCTAACGTAGCAGGTTGATTAATGCGCTCTGGCACATACATCAAGCAATTGATAGGATTCACATACAACTGAAGATGATCCACAAAGGTGCTGCCACCGTTCAACTCATCCGCAAAATAGTTGTAAGCCACTTTCACAGAAGTGCTACCGTTGGTTTCTACTTCCCAAAGATCTTTGGTCAGTTTCCTAAACGAAAGCGCTTCGCCAGATTTCGCGAAAGCTTGGAAACGCTGCACGTTCTTGGCAAAATTCCCCAATTCATAACGGCCCGGCCTCCAAGCTGGCAACTGAAACTGCACCGTATCCGAATCCACTTCCGAAACTGTCAATTCAACCTCTACAAAATGCCGATGTGGTTCGCTGTAAATGATTTTGTACTCCGTATTCCCTTCCATGGCTGCAAATGTATTAGAACGGTAGAAAAGTTATTCGCTATTGGGTTATTGGTTACTGACGTATTCTTCGTGAGACCCTTCGTTGCTCAGGGTGACAGCAGCATTTCTTCATAGCTGCCCTTCTTGTTTCCCTTACACAAGCACATACACGCAAATCACGATATTCACAAATGCACTGCCCCGTTTGTCACCCTGAGGAACGAAGGGTCTCGCAGTTACAATCATTTGCGATATGGTTATTGGTTACTAACGAATGATGCTCGAATAACCTTTAGTTCAGTAACGAGTAACGCAATAACCAATCAAAGTATATTTGCCGCCATGGGCAGAAGGAATAAAAACGAGGTGATTGAAAACGTAACCATTCTCGACATTGCAGACAAAGGACAAGCCGTGGCGCGTATCAACGACATCGTTACGTTCGTCAAAGGTGTGGTTCCTGGTGATGTGTGCGATATTCAGATTAAGAAGAAGCGCAGAAGCTATTGGGAAGGCCACGTGCTAAAAATTACCACCCCCTCTCCTATTCGCATTGAA
>JBDNJH010000196.1:0-7965 GCA_041687875.1 Flavobacteriales bacterium
AACGAAACTCTTGAAGTTTCTTAAGGTACGGCAATGCCTTGTTCGGCTCGTTTAGGGCCAAGTATGTTTTCGCGATATTGTCATAGGGTTCTCTCCAATTTGGATTGAATGCAATGGCTTTTTCGTTCACAGCGATGGATTCAAATGACCTATCTAGGCGGAAATATAAATAGCTCAACTCAATGTATGCCTGTAGTTGGCCTGGGTCAGTATCAATACATCGGCCATAATATGTAATAGCTGTGTTGACATCCCCAAGCTGAGATGCAATGCGTGCCACGTTGAAAGTAGCGTCATAGAACGTAGTGTCTAATGTATGTGCCTCTTTGAAACAAGGCAGCGCGCTTGCTGGGTCATTCATGATTATGTACACCCTTCCGAGGTCATACCAAACGTTGAAAAAGTATGGATAGATGCGAATAGATTGCTTGAAGTGTTCTATTGCCTCAAATCGCATGGCATTTGCCTCGTTAGCATACTCTGGTTCGTAAGAATACTTCATCAGATGCGAGGCCAAAAGGTTGTTGGCTTGAGCCGAGTTTGAAACTTGCTTAATATCGTGGCGCATTAAGGTGAGAGCGTTCTTCCAAAGTGCATTTCGCGCTATAGTGATGCCTGAATAGGTTACCAGAAGCACAACGGTCATTCCAATCACTACATCCAGAATTGCTGAATGAATTCCACCGTGCAGCGTTCCGACAGGATTGCACATTTCTGGTCTCACAATTACTTCAATTGTAAGTGAATCTTCCTCAACCGCAATCATTTTCGGTTGCAACCATTCGCTAAAGCCTGGAGGGGTTGAAGCCACGTCTTTTCCTATCTGTGCTCTAAAATGTTCTCTTATCGGACTGTCTGCCATGGTAAATGATAACTATTGTTTGTGAAGTTGACTAAAGCCAGATTCGCGGGTTGAAAAATGGCTCTTTTTCCGCATTACTTCGTTGTTTTCTCGAACCGTAGCTATGGCTATGTTTCTCATAAACGCCTCGTTCTGCAAAAAAACAACTCATTTTCACTTTTCTCGAATCGACTTTTGTCAACTTCATTGCAACATACTTGAAAACATTGCTTTTTGAAGGATCACTATATTTGGCATCCTTCGCGAAGCGGAGCAAGTTACAAAGGGAAACTCAACATGTTCAATAGCAAATCAACTAGCGAAAGTTCTAAAGGTAATTCTGGATCTGGAATGCCGAATCATATAAATAGTGACACCGTTATAGAAGGCAGCATCAAGGCCAAAGGAAATCTTAGGATTGATGGCAAGCTTATAGGAACGCTTGAATGTCAAGGTCGGGTGGTTATCGGGGCAACTGGTTCAGTTGATGGCGAGATTCGCTGCGAGAATGCAGAGATTGAAGGAACAATCAAAGCCGACATCACGGTTTCCGAACTGCTTTCGTTGAAAGCAACCGCCAAGGTTCAGGGTGATATAGTGACCAAAAAATTGGCAATTGAGCCAGGAGCTTCATTCAGCGGCTCGTGCAGCATGGGTGGCGTGGTAAAAGACATTTCATCATCCAATGCTGGACAAAGACAAGAGCAACGGCAAGAAAAAACAGCCTAACGCTTTCATCAAATATTCTTCTTTAGCCACCCAAATGGCCCTCATTATTGTGGCTGGCGCTTTAGGCGGCATGCAACTCGATAAGTATTTGCAAACCGAGACGCCTTGGTTTACAGGTGGACTCACCATCTTGTCTGTTTTCCTCGCGATGTATTTTGCTATTAAAGACCTTTTAAAAGGATGAAGTACTCTGTAAAAGCGCTTATCGTTTACCTCATTGCCATGGCCATTTTGGTCGTTATCAATGAAACCGCGGACATTGAGCTGAATACGTTGCATCTTTCGCTTTGCGGTCTCTTCATGTATGGAACAAGTGTAGCTGTTCATCATTTCACCGTCAAAGCATCGCACGAAAAGCCAACGCTCTTCCCTACCTACTTTATGGCAATTACAGGATTGAAAATGCTGGTTTACATCGTGGCACTTGGCGTTTACGTCTTCATTTACAAGGATTCATCCACACCCGTCATCATCACTTTTTTGACCCTTTATGTGGTTTACACCGTACTGGAAGTAACATCCGCACTTTCCTTTTTAAATAGAAAAGACTGATTTCCATCCGTTTTACCGACCAATTTTAGGTCGTTTAACGATTCAAAAAATTCGTGCAATTGACCTTGTAATTTTCGGTTAAGTTTTGTCTATATTTGCGCCCTGAAAATCGAGCGGTATAAAACCTCTTTATTGGTGATGCAAAAACACAGTATTTACAAGGCTTTCAAGCCATTTTTCCTTCTCTTTTCCATTGCCCTTTTAACATCAGGAAGCCTTTTGGCAACTGAGGATTCGGAGATTCACACTGTCGACTCTACTGAAGCTCACGAGGCAACCGAGGCTCTCGACCTGCATGGTGATACGAAAGCTGCGGATGAACATGGAAGCGAAGCTTTCAACGCTGGCGACATGATTATGCATCACGTAACGGATGCGCACGATATTCACATGATGGATATTGGCGGTCATGCCATTAGTATTCCATTACCCATTATCCTTTATAGTGTAGGTGACGGTTTGAGCGTTTTCATGTCTTCAAAATTTGAGCACGGACACGCAGAGCATAACGGATACATTCTTCAGCACGAGCACATCTATAAGAGAGATGTAAATCAGTCGGAAGACCCAGCATCTCAAGGTTTTCTTGCCGAAAATTTGGGAGGCATTTTCTCCGGAAAACCAGGGGCTTTTGTTGACCTCTCCATCACCAAAACAACTTTTGGAATTCTTTTAACTGTTCTCATCATGTTCTTCGTGTTCATGAGTATTGCGAAGTCATATAAAAGAAGCCCGAACGAAGCTCCGAAAGGAATGCAGTCGTTGATGGAGCCAATCATTCTTTTTGTAAGAGATGAGATTGCCAAGCCATCTGTTGGTCCTCGTTACGAGAAATTTCTTCCTTATTTATTGACAATCTTCTTTTTTATCTGGACTGCCAACATGCTTGGTTTGATTCCTTTTATTGGTGGATTCAACGTTACTGGAAATATCGCTGTAACACTTGTTCTGGCCTTGTTCACATTCGTTATCACCAACGTAAGTGGAAACAAATATTACTGGAAGCACGTGTTGGCTCCAGACATCCCATTATGGCTCTACCCATTGATGATTCCTATTGAGATTATGGGAGTTTTCATCAAGCCAATCGTGCTTTGTGCTCGACTTTTCGCCAATATCACGGCAGGTCACATTATCATTCTCGCATTCATGAGTTTGATTTTCATCTTCGCAAATCAATACGGAACAGGTGCAGGATTTGGTGTATCCATCGTGAGTTTGGCTTTTGCCATTTTCATGAACATTATGGAAATCCTTGTAGCCTTCCTACAAGCTTATGTTTTCACGCTTCTATCAGCCCTTTACTTCGGTGCAGCGGTTGAAGAGCATCATTAATCAGTAATCAATTAATCCTTAATATATCCACAATGGAAATTCTAACAATTCTTTTAGACCTAGCTAACGCTTACATGGGTGCAGGAATCGGAGCTGGTGTAGCTGCAATCGGTGCTGGTATCGGTATCGGCAGAATCGGTGGTTCTGCTCTTGAGTCTATGGCTCGTCAGCCAGAAGCAATCAGTGACATTCGTGCAAACATGATTGTTGCTGCTGCTCTTGTTGAAGGTGCTGCCTTCTTCGGAATCATTGTTTGTCTTTTGATTGCTCTCAAGTAGTCAAGACAAACCAAGGATTTGAAACCCCGGTGCTGACGGTTGGTCAGCACCGATGGGGTTTCTCATTAGATTGAAAGGATAGATTAAAAAGATTATAAAATGGGATTAGTAACACCTGGATTAGGACTCATCTTTTGGATGACCATCGCCTTTTTGGTAGTATGGATTGGTCTTGGAAAATTTGCTTGGCCTTCAATTCTTGAGACAATCAAGGAACGTGAGCAGAACATTAAGAATGCATTGGCTTCTGCAGATAATGCACGTGCTGAAATGGCAAAGCTTCAGTCTGAAAACGAAGCGATTCTGAAGCAAGCTCGTGAGGATCGCGATACCATTCTTAAAGAAGGTAAAGAGATTAAGGAGAAGATGATTGCTGATGCAAAAGGTCTTGCTCAAGCTGAGGCTGATAAGATTGTTGCTTCTGCACGGGAAAGCATCCAAACGGAGAAAACAGCTGCAATGGCTGAGATCAAGAATCACGTTGCCGCACTTTCGATTGACATTGCAGAGAAGATTCTAAAAAACGAGTTGAGCGATGCTGCAAAGCAGAAGCAATTGGTTGACAATCTACTTGAAGACATCAAGCTGAACTAAAATGGCTCAGACAAAGGTTGCAACACGATACGCGAAATCGCTTCTAGGCCTCGTTGCCGAGAAGGGAACTTTGGAAGAGGCTTTCAACGATATGCTGTTGATCAAAAAGACCTGTTCTGAAAACCGCGATTTGGTTGTTCTTCTCAAAAGTCCAGTTGTAAATGCCGAGAAGAAAATCAGCATTCTTACAGCTATTTTCGAGAAACATGTGAGCAAAGTGACCATGCTTTTCATCAACCTCATTACCAAGAACAGAAGAGAAAGCGCACTTCCTGAAATTACGGATGCCTTCATTGCGCAATACAAGGCAATGAAAGGAATTACAATTGCGTCTGTAACATCGGCAACTTTACTTGCTGACGATGCGAAGAAGAAAATTCAGGACCTCGTTCAGAAAGAAGTTGGCGGAACAGTTGAACTCGAAATGGAGGTCAACCCAGAACTTATAGGAGGTTTTATCCTCCGCATTGGCGACAAACAGTTGGACACTTCCATCTTGAGTAAGATTGGTGACCTACGCCAAGAATTCATGACCAAATCATTCGCTAAAGGAATTTAATTACACTGGTCTCCGCCTAAGGCGGAGGACGAACAAACACAAACAAAATGGCAGACATCAACCCAGCAGAGATCTCAGGTATTTTAAGAGAACAACTCTCCGGATACAAAACGGAAGCTCAATTAGAAGAAGTAGGTACCGTACTCCAGGTGGGTGATGGTATCGCTCGTATTTACGGTCTTTCAAACGTTCAAGCGGGTGAGCTTATCGAATTTGACGGAGGTACCCGTGCAATCATCCTCAACTTGGAGGAAGACAACGTTGGTGCTGTATTGCTTGGTTCTTCAAGAGGTATTGCTGAAGGATCTACTACAAAGCGTACAGGAAAAATTGCTTCTATACAAGTAGGTGAAGGCCTATTGGGTCGTGTTGTAAACACACTTGGCGAGCCAATTGATGGCAAAGGACCAATTACTGGTGAGCTTTTTGAAATGCCATTGGAGCGTAAAGCACCGGGTGTTATCTATCGTCAGCCAGTAACTGAGCCACTTCAAACAGGTATCAAAGCAATTGATGCGATGATTCCAATCGGACGTGGACAGCGTGAGCTGATTATTGGTGACCGTCAGACAGGCAAGACTGCTGTTACGATTGACACCATCATCAATCAAAAAGAATTTTATGATGCAGGCGAGCCTGTATTCTGTATCTATGTTGCGATTGGCCAGAAAGGTTCAACCGTTGCTGGAATTGTGAAGGTGTTGGAAGACGCTGGCGCCATGGCTTACACAGTTATTGTTGCTGCAACTGCTTCTGACCCAGCACCACTTCAGTTTTACGCTCCATTCTCAGGTGCTGCCATCGGAGAATATTTCCGTGATACCGGTCGTCCAGCATTGATTATTTATGATGATTTGTCGAAACAAGCCGTTGCTTACCGTGAGGTTTCTCTTCTTTTGAGAAGACCTCCAGGTCGTGAGGCTTATCCAGGAGACGTTTTCTACTTACACAGCCGACTTCTTGAGCGTGCTGCCAAGATTATTAACGATACGAATGTTGCGAAGGAGATGAACGACCTTCCACCTTCCTTGGTAGGAAAAGTGAAAGGTGGTGGTTCTTTAACCGCACTTCCAATTATTGAAACACAAGCGGGTGACGTTTCTGCATACATCCCGACCAACGTAATTTCGATTACAGATGGTCAGATTTTCTTGGAGTCGAACCTGTTTAACGCAGGTGTTCGTCCAGCAATTAACGTAGGTATTTCGGTATCGCGTGTTGGTGGTAATGCTCAGATTAAGTCGATGAAGAAGGTTGCAGGTACACTGAAACTTGACCAAGCACAGTACCGTGAGTTGGAGGCATTCTCTAAGTTCGGTTCTGACCTTGATGCTGCTACCATGAACGTTCTTGAAAAAGGAAAGCGTAACGTGGAACTCTTGAAGCAAGGACAATACGCTCCTGTTTCTGTTGAGAAGCAAGTTGCCATCATCTACCTTGGTTCAAAAGGTCTTTTGAGAAAAGTTCCTGTGAATAAAGTTCGTGAGTTTGAGACTGAGTTCTTGGATTACATGGATGCAAAGCACCGTGACGTTCTTGACGGATTGAAGGCTGGAAAACTAACTGACGAGATTACTGCTACGTTGGAAAAAGTTGCCGCTGACCTAGCAGGTAAATACTAATAACTCTGATAATTAGAGCTCAGAAATGGCTGGATTAAAAGAAGTACGCGAAAGGATTACATCGATTTCATCTACTAGACAGATTACATCTGCCATGAAGATGGTATCGGCTGCAAAATTGCGAAGAGCGCAAGATGCAATCACCAGAATGCGTCCTTATGCCAGCAAGTTGAAAGAGATTTTGGAGAATCTAAGCGCAACCTTAGATTCATCTGAAGGTGGAGCATTTTCTACCGTGCGTCCGATTGAGAAAGTGCTTATCGTGGCGGTTTCTTCTAACCGTGGATTGTGCGGTGGTTTCAACTCAAATGTGAACAAGCAAGTATTGAGTCTTGCCAGCGGTGTTTATGCTGGAAAAGAGATTTCTGTTCTTTCTATCGGTAAGAAATCAGGCGAGTTTTTGAAGCGAAGAAACTTCAACGTTATTGAGCGTAACGATAGCGTGTATGACAATCTTACGTTCGATGTCATTTCTCCCATTGCGCAAAGCATCATGGATGCCTTTGTTGCAGGAAAGTATGATCGTGTGGATGTGGTTTACAACCAGTTTCAGAATGCCGCTACGCAAGTATGTGTTGCTGAGCAGTTCTTGCCAGTTGCGCCACCAGCGGTGACGGAAAAGACTTCTTCAACCGATTACATTTTTGAGCCAGCAAAAGCTGAAATTGTTGCTGATTTGATTCCACGTTCGTTGAAAACGCAATTGTATGCAGCTACGCTTGATAGCCATGCTTCTGAGCACGGTGCACGTATGACTGCCATGCACAAGGCAACAGACAACGCCACAGATATTTTGAAAGCATTGAAGCTTTCTTACAATAAGGCTCGTCAGGCAGCCATTACCAACGAAATCCTCGAGATTGTTGGTGGAGCTGCTGCGCTGGAAGAGGGATAGACCTGTTAGGGTTTGATGCATCAAACAAGAGTTAGGGCTTGATGCATCAAGCAAGAGTTAGGGCTTGATGCATCAAGCCCCAACACCAAAGAACGCCTGTCCGACTAAGTCGGATGGGCGTTTTTGCTTATGGGCAATAACGATGAAAGATTGATTCGTTAGGAATTGATACTTGGCTTTTAGATGGTACTTATTGGCTGCGCCATGGATGCTATTGAAAGATTGATGGTAGCAATTGGAAGAGACATGGTTCTTGTTGAAATGATGATGGTAGCTCAGGTATCACCCATGGTCGATAAGATAAGACCCATGGTAGTTATTGTAAGACCCATGTAACTATAAGAAAGCGCGATGGAACTACAGGAAAGCGCGATGGTTTCTAATGGACAATAGATGGTTGATTTTGTTCGTTCTATAATGGAAATTGGGCCTTCGACTAGGCTCAGGAAGAACCATAACATGAAACGGATAACAAAAGAAGAAGCGGCTGCCATGCCGAAACGACCGAACAAACGGTTGAGCTGGTTGCGTGGTATTTTGTTTGGCATGACGCTAGGCGA
>JBDNJH010000197.1:0-3601 GCA_041687875.1 Flavobacteriales bacterium
TCAAAGACCACGGACGACAAATACCTGTTCGTGAAAGCACAAGCCGCTTGTCAGCAGACAAAATTCAATAACGATGCTACTGCACCGCTTTCTACCAAAGGCCAGATTTTTGTGATTTTCCCGTAGGGGGTTTAACCGCAAGGCCGCTGAGTTTTTCGCGGAGACCACAAAGACAATTTCTTATCGGATTCCTGCTTTTCGCTGCCGAACATATTCCGAGAGTGCGATTCTAAAGGAGTCTATTTCAGCAAACGCATCTTTCGCATCAACAAACACTTGTTTGCCCTTCTTCGCTTTATCATAAAGAGCAATGTCCTCCTTCATCTCAAGGTCTTCGAGCATCATTTCATACTTCTTAGTAGGAAGAATAACGGCAACTTTCTTGCCTTCATCATCCGTAATGTATTGGTTCTTCGTGACCTTCATGGCCAAAATTGACACTGTTACTCTTGCCAAATAATACGGAAGACGATTAAATACCCTAATGGTTGATATCCCGTTTGAAAGGCCACTTGTGGAATACCACTAACTTCGACATCCAGTACAAAAACACGGAAAATGAGATTGATCACCATTTTATTGTTCACCCTATTTGCGTTTCCAATTGGCACACCAAGCTATGACGAAATGTGGCAGCAGGTGGAAGCATTTACACGCGATGGCAAACCCAAATCTGCCTTAGAAGTAGTCGCCAAAATCCACGACCAAGCCGTGAAAGACGGCAACAGTCCACAGTTGGTGAAGGCTGTCATTCATGAGATCAAGTTCCAAGCAGATTTTGAGGAGGAAAGCCTCGTGGCAAGCATTATCCGTTTAGAAGATGAGGCCAAAACCGCTCCCGAACCAACCAAGCAGATTCTCCATTCGCTTTTGGCCGAAATGCATTGGGGTTATTATCAGAACAACAGTTGGCAGATTTTGCACCGAACCGCTTCGGAGAACTCGGGCGAGAACATTCTAACATGGGATTTCAAGCGCATTGCGCAACAAGCCGACACACATTTTCAGCTGTCGCTCGAGAATAAAAAAGTGCTACAATCCGCTTCGCTGAAAGAGTATGAAGCCATTCTCACGGGTTCGGATACGTATCGGAATCTTCGTCCTTCTCTCTATCATTTACTGCTTTCTCGCGCGTTGGATTTCTACACTTCGGAAGAACGAGAACTCGTCAATTTTGACCAATCAGGCATTTATAACGACACGCTTTTGTTGGGTTCGGTAGATGAATTCCTTGCTTGGGAAGCACCGAAAAATCAAGGCGTTCAGCCAGCGGTTTATTCCATCCATCTCTATCAAGAATTGCTCCGCGAAGCAAAAAAACTGGGCACCGAAGCTTTGGTTTCGGAAGACCTGAAACGCTTGAGTTTCATTTATGGTCGTTCGCAAGAACAATCGGCCCAGCAACGGTATCAGAACCGACTGGAATCACTCTTAAAGCAAAACAAGGTTGATGCGGTTTCTGCTGAGGTCGCCTATTATTTGGCGCAACTCTTCTTTGAGCAAGGAAGCGCGGTTTCAGACCCCACGCATCCCGCACATTGGAACTGGAAAACGGCCGATTCCTTGTGTCAGGTTTACGTCAACAAATTCCCAAATACGCTTGGCGCGAGGAATTGCCTATCGCTTTCGGAGAGCATCCGCATGCGAGAATGGGGTATGGATGCCGAAGCGAATGTGCTTCCCGAAAAGGCATTCCGTTTCCTTTTCCGTTATCGAAATGCTGGAAAAGCCGAGGCTGAGAAATGGTTGGCTCATGTGCAGGTGGCCAAACTAGACCCTATTCAATACAGAGAAAACGCTCGCAGCAACTATGGCGAAAAACTCATCAATTGGCTAAAATCGAACTCAAAAACGGTTTTAGAAAAGACGTTTGAGGTTCCGAATCCAGGCGATTTCCGCGAGCACAGCATCGAACTCCCGTTGGAGAAACTGCCCATCGGAACGTACGTGGTTTTTGTGGGTTCGGATGCAAAGCTTTCCACCAACGCGGATGTGGTGGCATACAGCATCATCACCGTTACCGACCTCGCCCTCATCAAACGCTCAAACAATGACGGACAAACTGTATTGAAAGTGGTTTCCCGAGATTCTGGAAAACCGCTTGTTAACGCCAAAATTGAGTTGCTCAGTTTGGTTTACAACCGCAAGAATCGCAGCAACACATACGTGCTGGAACAGACCCTCGCCACCGACCAAAACGGTGAAGCAAAGTGGAAAGGACAAAGTCAGGATTACCGTGGCCTCATGGTGGATGTATCTCTCGGCAACGACAAATTGATTGGGGCCGATAACGTTTATGGACACAGAAATCAGGAAGACGTTCGTTGGAACGACCAGACAACTTTCTTTCTTGATAGAGCCATCTATCGCCCTGGTCAGGTTATTCACTTTAAGGGAATTGTGCTGTCAAGCAATGGTTCGGAAGTAAAGACGCTGATTGACAAAAACACCTCTATTCAATTGTTCGATGCCAACGGACAGGAAGTGAGTCAACTCAGCCTGAAAACCAATTCATTTGGAACATTCTCAGGAACCTTCATTGCGCCAACTGGCGGGCTGAACGGCATGATTCGTATTGGAAATGAGAGCGGTTCGCTTTCCTTTCGAATGGAAGAATACAAGCGCCCAAAGTTTGAGGTTACGGTCAATCAACCAAAAGGACAATTTCGTGTGAATGACACGGTTTCGGTTTCAGGAACCGCCCTATCGTATTCGGGCGTTCCGTTGGATGGAGCCGAAGCCAAATACCGAGTAACTAGAACGGCTCGTTTCCCTTATCCATGGCGCTGTTGGGGTTGGTTTCCGCAATCGCAACCCAAGCAGGTCGCGTTCGGAACGGCAACTTCCGATGCTTCGGGCGTATTCCAAATTCAATTCATCGCACAGCCTGATCCGCTCATCAAGGCAGATTATGTACCTGTTTTTAGCTATCATATTGAAGTAGATATCACCGACCAAAGTGGAGAAATGCAAACAGGTTCGTCCAATGTTTCGGTCGGGTTTCACTCGTTGAATATCGACATCGACTTACCGGCAATCATTGAGCGATATGACCTTGCTCGCTACAACGTTTCGGCTACCAATCTTTCGGGCGAGGCGCAAGCTGCCGATGTTTCGGTTGATGTGTGGAAATTGAAGCCAAATGACCGCATTCTGCGCAATCGCATGTGGCAAAAACCCGATCAGTTTTATCTGTCGGAAATCGACCACAAGCGCATGTTCCGCAACGAAACGTACAAGGACGAAGACGATTTCCACACGTGGGATAAGGACAGAAACATGTTCCATGCGGTGCTGAAAACCGCCACAGACAAGGATGTAAGCTTCGCTCCGTTGAATGGCCTCGGACAAGGTTATTATATGGTAGAACTGACCGCAAAAGATGCCTTTGGAACCGAAGTGGTGCAGAAAGCCTATTACTGTCTGACCGAGAAGGATGCGAAGTTGCCGCCTTATTACACCACCGCTTGGTTTCATGCGTTGAAGGACAAATACGAACCAGGAGAAACGCTCGAATTGTTGGTCGGTTCGTCTTATGCTTTTGTAGATTTCCGAATAGAGGTAGAAGTGAAGGATGCAGGCTTCAGCACAAACAAACTCA
>JBDNJH010000198.1:0-7861 GCA_041687875.1 Flavobacteriales bacterium
GAAGCCGAAAACTACGGCATCAATTTTTCCTTTTGCTTTTTGAGTTGTCTTCTCAATGCTTCAATTGCTTGATCGGTAGCCTCTTCAAACGTTTTGCATTGCCGCTTGGCAAATAAGTCGTTGCCTGGAATGAGCAATTTGATCTCCGCAATTTTATTCTCGGCAGAGCTGCTCTTATCAAGCCTCAAAAAGACTTCGCCATCAATAATGGCATTGCTAAATGTGTTCAGTTTGCCGACTTTTCCCTCTACGAAATTCAAAAGTTTCTCGTCAGCATCGAAATGGATTGATTGAATTTTCACTTTCATGGCTTTCGGTTTTTATGCCCTTGGATGGGCCTGTTCATAAATCTGTTTTAATTTCTCTATTGAATTGTGCGTGTAAACCTGTGTGGCAGAAAGACTTGCATGACCGAGCAACTCCTTAATGGCGTTGAGGTCTGCTCCGTTGTTGAGCATGTGTGTAGCAAATGTGTGGCGCAGAACATGCGGACTCTTTTTCCCAATGGTTGTTACTAATCGAAGGTACTTATTCACTTTTCGATATACAAATCCATCCGACATCATATTTCCATTGTCGTCAGTAAAGAGGTATTTCTCAGTTTGGGAATGCCCAAAAAAATCTGATGACATTTGTTGATATTCTTGAATAAGACGAATTGTTTGAGGAGACAACGGAATGATTCTCTCTTTATTCCGTTTACCTAAAACTTTAATCTCCTGTTTAGAATTATTGACATTTTTCGTCTCAAGACCAATCAGTTCTGCCCGCCTCATTCCGGTACAGTAAAGCAATTCAATGATGAGTTTATCGCGAACTCCAGCGAAATCATCCCCGAACGCCATTCCGTCCAGCAGATTCATCATCTGCGATTGCTCCAGAAATAAGGGAAGCTTCTTCTTCATCTTCAGCGAAGTAATCTTCGCCATCGGATTCTTCTCCACAATTTCGTTGCGTACCATATATTTATAAAACGACCGGAGAGACGATATTTTCCGATTGACAGAACTCGCCTGGAGCTTATCATCCTCTAAAATGGAAATAATCCACGAACGGATGTCGTGATGATCCACCTCCTTGATGGAAGCAATCTCTAAATTCTCTATAATATGATGTAGAAACTGGTCGAGATCCTTGGAATAGGCAACAACCGTATGCTTGGAAAATCGCTTCTCCTTTTGGATATAATCTAAAAATCCCTCAGCAATCTCGCGCATAAAAAAATTCCAGCTAGTGTTTCACTAACTGGAATTTCAATATAATGTTTCAGAAGTACCGAAAAACTACCCTTCGTCTTCTAAACGTAGACCTTGCACGTAAACGGCTTTCTTAACCTCTTTTCTACGTCCAACTGACGGTTTCACGTATTGTTTTCTGTTTCGAAGATCACGCATAGCGCCTGTTTTCTCAAACTTACGTTTGAATTTCTTCAGACTTCTCTCGATGCTTTCGCCTTCTTTAACTGGAATGATCAACATATCTTTTACCTCTATTTGTTCAAAATTGGGCTGCAAAAATACATTTTTATCTCTTCTACAAACAAACACTCGGATTATTATTTCTTCTTGGGCGTTCCCCCGAAGAAAAATCGGGGTCAGGCCGTTCGCTATATCTTTTTTGTGAAAAACAAAAAAGGATGCCGCTTCCGTCCTTAACGCGCGCAGCCTGCCAGCATCAACACTACCGAACGTCCATCTCAACCAATAAGCCTTTCATTCTGGAACCTGAAAACTGAAGTTCTCTACTTTGATGTTCAGTTCCTGCTTATTTATGTTCCAGAAATAGACCTTGAATGTGACAGCGTTCTCTCCAAAATGATACGTTCGCTTTAAGTGCAATTCATCTCCGTTCCATGCTGGTCGAAGCCAATGCATTGGAATGGAAGTATAGGTTCCGCTTCCTGTTGAGTCTGCGGAGGTGATTATCAACTCGCCATCCCAAAGCCCACCTTTCACGCTTACCATTGCATTCAACTCCAATGCTCCGCTTGTTCCAGGTAATCGCAAAGTGGAATCATTCAGCAACTCATAGAACTCGTTCGAACCATTGATTTCAGCCGCATTCAACTCCATCATTTTTGGTTCGGACCACTTTATCGGATGCTTCCGTTTCAGCAGATAGACACCGTTGGCATCATCAACATACATGGTATCATACGGCACGCTCGCAAAATCAAAATCGGCTGGACGGGCAATCATCAAATCAGATAAAGTATCTGGCACAGGGTCACGCTGCAAAAGCTGCAACTCAGCATCATTCTGAAAGTTGTAATACGCCCAACCCAACTCGTTTAAATAGTCGGCACTCAGCATCAGCGTTCTGCCTTGCTCCCGCTGATATTCCACCACTCTATTATATATGTCATCGCTTGCGTGCCATTTGGGCCACAGGAGTGTTGTCTCAAAATTGAAATGAGAAAGCGTATGAACAGGGAAGAAAAGCAGCGATAAACCAAGCCATTTCAGCTTTTTGTTCGTTTCACTCAATCCATCCAACGCACCCGCAAACGTGATGAGAAACAGCGGAATGTAGTACATCCCTACACGGTTTTCTGGGAAGTTCATTCCGAAAATCCAGTTGAGGAGAAGCGAACCGATGGCGTTGAACAGCAACAGAAATGCGGTGAGCCGAATAGCAGACCACCGCAAACTTTTGGTTGCAAACCTCAGAAGAACCAGCAACGATGCCAACGCTCCGATGGCTGTGATAATCGTTGCAATGGTTTCAGACTCTACTTGCAACTGATACCGAACGAGCGATTGGACAGTTACTCCAATAAAACCTTCGTCAAATCCTGTGTAGAGAAGTCCGCGCTCTTTAAGCTCAAAACCGTAATACGCGGCTGCTGCAAAAAAGGAAAGACCAAAGACCAACCATGTGAGGAAATGCAGCCATGGCTTCTCCTCCACCGTGAACAGGATGAGAAATGAAAGTCCCAAAAGGATGATGTAGGAATTGATGAGTGTAAGGCTGGCCGCCACTGCCAACCACATCCAAAACCAAAGCAGTAATTGATGCTTGAGTTTGGTTGTTCGCAAGTATTGAGCTCCGTGAAAGATTGCCCCAAGCAAAAACGCCAACGACATGGCGTATCCTCGCGCTAGAGAGAAAAACTCCAACGGGAAAACGGCTGTTAGAATGGCAATGAGTGTGAGCCAACGCAGAAGACCGCTTTTCAGTTCCTGCGTAATGCGAACGGCAAAGAATCCGTAGACCAAAAAGGACAGGACATTGGGAAGACGAATCCATATCTGTTCGGCCCCGAAAATCTTGTAGCACAGAAAGCCTAAAGCTGAATTGAGAATGTGGTTGTTGGCATCCCAATGCGCTTGATATGGCCAGAATTTTTCGGTAACGATGTAATGGAAAAACGTGGCAGCCTCATCATGAAAAGTGGGCACATACATGGCGCGAAGCACCACGTAAACAAATACCAAGAGAACCGAAAGTACAGCCAACAGCCGCTCCACTTGACCCATGAGCGGCAAGTTAGCCGAAGCTTTGGACAAAGCATTGAAATGGTTCGCGGTCTGCGACCTGCCTCATTGGCCACGAATTCATTCGTGGCCAATGCGAACTTATTTTAATGGAAGCATAACAGACCATCAATTATCCTTTGATGAGATGTTTGGCAATGACGACCTTCTGAATCTCAGATGTGCCTTCGCCAATTGTGCAAAGCTTGCTATCGCGGAAGTATTTCTCTGCTGGAAAATCTTTGGTAAAGCCGTAGCCGCCAAAGATTTGAACACATTCGGTACTTGAACGCACGCAAACCTCGGAGGCATAATACTTTGCCATGGCCGATTTCACGGTTACGTTGAGGCCTCGGTTTTTCATATCGGCAGCTTGAAGCGTTAGCAATTCTGCTGCTTCATATTCGGTGTGCATATCGGCCAGTTTAAACGCGATTCCTTGGAAATTTGCAATTGGTTGTCCGAACTGCTCGCGCTCCTTGGCGTATTTGGTGGCTGCTTTGGTTGCGCCTTTGGCGATTCCGAGAGATAGAGCAGCAATGGAAATTCGTCCGCCATCAAGGACTTTCATGGCTTGTACGAATCCTTCGCCTTCCTTCCCAATCATGTTGCTTTCATGAACGCGGCAATCTTGGAAGATGAGCTCAGCCGTTTCGGAAGCACGCATTCCGAGTTTGTTCTCTTTCTTTCCTGAAGTGAAACCTGCTGTTCCTTTTTCCACAGCAAAGGCGGTCATTCCGTGTGAATCTCCTTTCTCGCCAGTTCTTGTCATCACCACGGCAATATCACCAGAAATGGCATGTGTGATGAAGTTTTTGGCGCCATTGATAATCCAGTATTCGCCATCTTTCACGGCTGTAGTGTTCATACCACCTGAGTCTGAACCTGTGTTGTGCTCGGTTAATCCCCAAGCGCCAATCCACTCGGCAGTGGCCAGTTTTGGCAACCAACGGTTTTTCTGCTCTTCGCTGGCATGTGCCAGAATATGCCCTGTGCATAATGAATTGTGTGCCGCTACCGAAAGAGCGATACTTCCGCAAACCGCACCAATTTCGGTAAGAGCCGTAACGTATTCTAAATAGCCAAGACCAGCACCGCCATATTCCTGTGGAACGAGAATTCCCATGAGGCCGAGTTCGCCCATTTGCTTGAAAAGCTGCACGGGGAATTCCTGACTTTCATCCCACTCCATCATTTTTGGGCGGATGTTTTTCTCTGCAAAATCGCGGCACATGTCTGCGATCATCTTTTGGTTCTCGTTCTGTGAAAAATCCATTGTTTGTCTTTGTTCTCTATTATAATGTTTGCGTATGCTGATACGAATTGCGAATCGGCTACGAATATGACGAATTCACGCTCATCAATAGTGTACGAGGCTGACGAAATTCTTGGAGTAGGTATCCAAAGCGTCTTTGCCGTTTAAAAAATCAAGTGTTACCAGAAAAGCGAAACCAGCAACGGTGCCTTTTTGTTTTTGAACGAGTTCTGCAGCGGCACAAGCGGTTCCGCCTGTTGCTAGCAAATCATCGTGTATCAATACATTCCAACCAGGTTGAATGACATCGGTGTGCATTTCAACGGTTGCTGTACCGTATTCCAATTCGTATTCGTGAGAAACTGTTTTGTAGGGTAGTTTTCCTGCTTTTCTTACTGGAATGAATGGAACTTGAAGTTCTTGGGCCATCATCATTCCGAAGAAGAAGCCGCGGCTTTCTACACCTACGATGGCATCGACTTTCCAACCGGAAACCTGCGCTGCCATTGCTGGTGCAATTTCTGCACTCAGTTTGGCATCAAGCAAAATTGGGGTAATGTCCTTGAATAATATCCCCGGCTTGGGGAAATCAGGTACATCTCGGATGGCTTGTTTTACGCGGGTTTCTAACATTTATACTTTTTGCACACGTGTTTCAAACTAGCGCGAGAAAGGGTTTAAAGCCACACGAGTTACAGACTCGCGCTAGCGGTGCAATTTTACGATAAGTCTGTTCGGATAACAAATAGAGTTTTTTGTCTTTAAATGCACACGGGTTACAAATATCCACGCGGTTACGAACTGGGGCGAGGGGTGAGACGCGAAGAAAAGTTCGCTACGCTCAGATAATGGAACGCGGATGACGCGGATTGCGCGGATGAACGCGGATGTGCTTGCTACGCTCACTAGGGTTGCGCGCAGAGAGGATGAGAAAAACAGAGAAAAGGAAATGGTGATAAGAATGGTTTCATGCAAAGACGCGAAGAAAAAGTTCGCTACGCTCAGATAGTGGAACACGGATGACACGGATTGCGCGGATGAACGCGGATGTGCTTGCTACGCTCACGAGGATTGCACGCAGAGAGGATGAGAAAAAGAGAGAAAAGGAAATGGTGACTAGGATGGTTTCATGCAAAGACGCGAAGAAAAAGTTCGCTACGCTCAGATAATGGAACGCGGATGACGCGGATTGCGCGGATGAACGCGGATGTGCTTGCTACGCTCACTAGGATTGCACGCAGAGAGGATGAGAAAAACAGAGAAAAGGAAATGGTGATAAGAATGGTTTCTCGCAAAGACGCGAAGAAAAAGTTTGCTTAAACCACGGGGAGACGCGATAAATCACTGGGAGACGCGATAAATCGCGGGGAGACGCGATAAATCGCGTCTCTACTGAACTTTTAGGTAGGCGGACAATTTGAAGTAGACTTGTTCATTTAGAATCTGAATTTTCTTCAGGTCTTCGAGCTTCTTGTACTTCCCGTGCTGCTCTCGGTAGTTGACGATTGCTTTGGCTAAATTGTAGTCGATGTACGGATGTTTTAGCAGCTCTTTGAAGTCAGCTGAATTCACATTGATTCGAACTCTTATGGTTGTATCCACTTGAATGTAAGCCAAAATTGGTAGGAAATGGGAGGAGTCCATTCGGTACAGTTCGAACAATTGATTCTTTGAAATATATCCTCCCAATTCCTCACGATACTTGAGAATGCGCTTGGCGTAGGACGGACCGATTCCGTTGAGTTTTACGAGCAGTGCGGAATCAGCGGTGTTCAGTTCAACAATTATCTGTTCAAACTTCGGCTTCTCCCATTTTGGGTATTCTTCAAATTTTCGTTCCGCTCTTTCATCTAAAATTGGTTTGATGTCGATGAAAGGTTGGAGTTCTTCATAGCGTTTTTCGTCCACCACAAACAGCTTCTTGATGTCTTCGGGCTTTCGGAATTTTGCGCCTGCATTTCTGTATTTCAGGATGCCTGCTGATTGCTTCGGACTGAATCCAAGTGCGACCCAACCTGCGCTATCGAGCGTGTTTGGGTCGAATTTGAATAGTTCTTTTGTTTTAGGAAGCCAAGGTTGGGGCGTGTCTTCCACTTGGCTGATTGAATCTGTTTCTTCTTGAAAGTGGACAATCATTGGCCCGTATTTCAACTGCATTTCTTCCCAATCGCCTTTCCAAAAAAGGCGCTGATACAAGTTGAAGATGATTAAACCCAAAAGAAAGACAACCAGAACGATGATTGCTTTTCGTTCTGACGAATGGAATGAGAGATACTCTTTGAACCAAGTTGGCAGCACCTTTTCTCTGTGTTTTTACGGAGATAAAGGTGAGGAATTTTCAGAATTCCAACAAGCTATGGTCAGAAAAATTAGTCTGCTACAATTTCATGATAAAAGCCAAGGCGTAGTATGCAAGTTGGTTGTTAATGGCGCTGCCTGTTCCGGTGGATGAGGTGGTGACATTGAATCCATGGCTATGCGTGCCAGCATTGTTGACATTCAAGGTATGCGCGTGGGCACCCTCTGAAGATGTGGTATTAGTGTTAACGGCCTTAGCCAGGTTTGACCAATTGTACCAAGCGATAGGTCCAGCCGGATCTCCAGTAAGATGAAGGCCTGGTAAGGTATGGGTGTGGCCCCCGTCCGTTGAGGTGCTACCTGTGTGACCATGGTCGCCATCGGCAGCAGTAGTACCGCTGGCATTGTGGCTATGAGCAGGTAGTTGTGCCACGCTGAGCGAATAGCTGTGCGCCCCGCCTATGGCTCCTGGGTCGGTGCCCGATGTAGGAACTGAAAGCACGAAGCGGTCTAAGAGATTGGGAGTTCCGTTGGTGCCGTCACAAAGGGCGAAACCAGCGGGTATGGTGGCAATGGTTCCTGACCACATCCAAATGACCCCGGAGGGGATAGATGCGTTTGATCCATCTGCGCCTGTTGGCCCTGTGGCTCCTGTTGAACCCGTTGCACCAGCCAGTCCGTCTGCACCATTTTGACCTGTTGCTCCTGTAACACCAGTCGTTCCTTGCAGACCTTGTGCGCCTGCTACCCCATCGGATCCGCTTGGGCCTGTAGCTCCGCTTGGACCTGTTGCACCTGCTAGTCCGTTTGTACCATTTTGTCCTGTTGCTCC
>JBDNJH010000199.1:0-15433 GCA_041687875.1 Flavobacteriales bacterium
ACACTTCATTTTTATCCGCATTTACCACTTGCATCTAAAAACTAAATAGCTACATTTGCGCTCCCAAATTTTGGGATAGATACTATAAAAGCATGGACTCAATACTACACCACGTTCGAGATACATACAGCAAAACGCTGGAAGGCCCAGCATTTAAGGCTGGAGATACAATTACTGTTGAATACCTAATCCGTGAAGGCGAAAAGACCCGTCCACAGCGTTTTCAAGGCGTTGTAATTCAAAGAAGCGGTTCTGGAGCGACTGCAACTTTCACCATCCGCAAGATTTCTGGCGGTGTTGGTGTTGAGCGTATCTTCTCAATGAGCAATCCTAACCTTACTTCAATCACTGTTAATAAGCATGGTGTTGTAAGAAGAGCTAAGATTTTCTACCTAAGAGAACTTACTGGAAAGAAAGCTCGAATCAAGGAGGCAAGAAGAAAATAAGCCAATTGGCAATCGAATTAGAAATCCCTTCCGTTTATTCGGGAGGGATTTTTTTTATCCCATAAACTCTACATTTCCCTCATGAACTTAGATAAAGACTTCTGGAATAACCGCTACGCGGGAAACCAAATTGGTTGGGACCTTGGTTGCGCAAGCAATCCATTAAAGGAGTTTATCGATACGCTTGAAGACAAGTCCATCCGAATTCTGATTCCTGGTTGTGGGAATGCGTATGAAGCGGAATACCTACATCAACATGGATTTGATAACGTCTTTGTGATTGACATTGCCCCCTTGGCACTAGAAGGTTTTAAGAAACGAGTTCCTAAATTTCCATCAAATCATTTGATACTTGGCGATTTTTTTGAGCATGAAGCAGCATATGACCTCATTTTAGAACAGACATTTTTCTGCGCACTTGAACCGAAGTTGCGTTCTGCTTATGCCAAGAAAATGCATCAATTATTGGCCGAGAACGGAAAATTGGCAGGCGTAATGTTCTGTTTTGAACTTACGGAGCAAGGTCCGCCATTTGGTGGAAGTGCTGAAGAATACGAAGGTTACTTCGGAGAATTATTTGAAATCATATCGATGCAACCTTGCCTCAATTCAATTAAACCAAGACTTGGAAACGAGTTGTGGGTAGAGTTGATGAAGAAATGAGTGCTACTTGACGAAGTAACCGCTCACTTTCCACACGCCATCTTCGACCAACGGAGTGATGCTTTCCATGGTTTCCTTCTTGTGCTCAAACACGGAATTGAACTGCACAATCACGTATTCACCGTCAGGCCCGCCCGGAATTTGCGTTAAATAATGCTGGGCGATGACTTCGCGCGATACAACCTTTCCCAAGGGCGATAAAGTTGCCTCAAGGCTTTTCTTCCAATCTGATTTCGGAACATTATCCTGAAAAAGTTTAGCAGCAGCATCCCAGCTTTGGGCGTACTTGCCCGAATCAACCAATTTTAACCAGCTTTCCACCGCTTCCATAGCCGCTTTCTTCTCGGCTGCATGGTCATCAGTTGGTTTATCCTGAGCAATTCCGCTTAATGGCAAAGCCACGATTAAACTAAACGCGAACAACGCACTTGTTATATATCTTTTCATAGTCGTGAACTTACAAATTATTGTTTTTCAATCTTCTTATAACTGGCAACTATTCCCTTAATCAATGCAGAACTAAATCCAGCGTGTTCCATTTCGTTTAACCCCGTGATGGTACACCCTTTTGGTGTAGTCACTTTATCAATTTCACTTTCGGGATGCGAACCGTTCTGAATAATGAGTTCGGAAGCTCCTTTCATAGTCTGACTGACAATTGCCGTGGCCGTTTTCGCATCGAATCCTACTTCTATTCCACCTTGAATCATGGCACGCATGAAGCGCAGCACGTAGGCAATACCGCAGGCACCTAGAATGGTGGCGGCCTCCATCAGACTTTCATCGATGTAAAGTGTGGTGCCAATTTTATCAAAAAGCTGCTTCATTGCCTCACGCTGTTTCAAACTAGCTCCCTTATCGCAGATTAAGGTCATGCTTTCATTCACATCCGCAGCTGTGTTTGGCATGGCTCGGAAAATTGGGAGTTCCGTGCCGCTCCAAGTAGCAAGGTCGGCCAGTGTAATTCCTGTTGCCAAACAAACCAAAATATGTTTTCCGCTTTCTAGTGAGCTGGAAATCTCCTTCAAAATGGGCTCTACGTTATACGGCTTAACGGCCAATACAACCACATCGGCCATTTTAACAGCTTCCGAATTATCTGATGTAACTGTCACTCCTTTCGAGGCCAATTCGGCCAATGAAGACGTATTTCTGCGCGTTGCAATGAGGTTGCCTACCTCAAAACCATCATCAATCAAACCATGGGCAATGGTTAATCCCAAATTTCCACAGCCAATAATGGCAATTTTTTTGTCCTTCATTTCTTATTGATTAAGCACGAAGTTAGCTATATCTGATTGCTATATCTTCGTAATCTATTCGTAGCTAAAAAACATGAAAATGAAATCAGCTCCTTTTTATTCAATTCTCTTCTTTTTTAGTTGTGGCTTTTTTGCCTGCAATCAAAACGATTGCGGTAATGGATGTGACCCAAATAGTTGCCCGTGCTACGAGATTTACGCACCAGTTTGCGGCTGTAATGCCGTAACCTACGGCAACGATTGCCAAGCTGAGTGTGCTGGTATTACCGAATACACATCTGGAGCGTGCGATTGAAACCTGCTTTTTTTATCTGTTACGTATTGATAAACATGCTGGGAGCAACGAGTTGCAGAAAGGATGATATTAAAGGATGCTCTGAACAACCGAGCAGCGCCAGCTTCAAGGTAAACAGTACTGATTTCAGTTCCCTAGAGGTGAAAACTTGGTTGAGTAATGGTGCACAGCAGTCGCTATTTTTCATGCAAGAATTTCCGAATGGTAATCAACAAGTGGTCAATGTAATTTTTGTTGGCGATACGATTGGAAGCTACCCGTTGCTCGGAATTAACGCCACTAACCGTGCTTCCTATTTTGCTCCTGGCATAAACGGAACAACATTTCCTGATACAATTATTCCGGGAATACTGGTCATTACCAATTTTGACAATGAACCAAGTTGCCTAGCTGGGCACTACTCATTTAAAGTGGATACGTTGGAAATCTCTGGAGAATTTCAAAGTCTGCGGCCAGAATAATCCGTTATTCTTCGGAGTCAATTTATTCTGTGACGGATATCACTTCCAGTTCACAAACACGCTATTACATTAGACGAGATTAATCTAGTTAAAATGAAATATTTCCTCGCGGCTATCTTACTTACTACGGGATTTCGTTCCTATTCCCAATCAAACTTTGAACTCGAAATGGAGGAAGTAACACTTCCGAATGCTCCCGAGTTGCATTCGTTTGTAGTTGGTAAGCACGAAGGAAAGTGGCTTTTGATTGGAGGACGAACAGATGGCTTGCATCAACGTCAACCGTTTGCAGCATTCTTGGCATCGGAAAATAATGTGATGGCATACGTGGTCGACCCTGCAACGCTACAAGTGTGGTCAACTTCAATATCATCATTGCCTACTTCGGTTTACGAGCAATTGCAAAGCACTAACATGGAGTTTGTACAGCGCGATACGGTTCTGTATATCACTGGCGGCTATGGTTACAGCCCAACTGCTGTCGACCATATTACACACAGCTATTTGACTGCAGTTAATGTTCCGACTATGATTAACAGAATCATTAATGGTGGAAACATCAGTAATCAGATACGAACGCTGAATGATGCGAACATGGCTGTAACAGGTGGTTATATGGGTCTGATGGACAACACGTTCTATCTGGTAGGTGGACAGTATTTTGAAGGCAGGTACAATCCGATGGGACCGAACAACGGCCCTGGGTTTATTCAGCAATACACAGAAGCCATCCGAAAGTTTAGTATCAATGACAACGGATTAACTCTGACTATTTCCAATTACACCGAAACGGTAGATGCTGCAAATCTCCATCGAAGAGATTACAACATGGTGGCACAGGTTTTTCCGAACGGAAGTACTGGATTCACGGTTTTCTCAGGTGTTTTTCAACCAACTGTCGATTTACCTTGGCATAACACGGTTGATGTGACAGCAAGCGGCTATACAGTCAACAACAGTTTTGATCAGCTGTTGAATCAGTATCACTCTGCGCACCTGCCTATTTTTGATGCTTCGAACAATGAAATGCACACGGTTTTCTTCGGTGGTATTAGTCGCTACCATTATGATGTGAACGGCAATCTTGTAGACGACCAAAATATTCCATTTGTGAAGTCAATTAGTTTGGTAACGCGACATGCGACTGGTTCGATGATTGAAACGCAACTTGAACTTCAAATGCCAGGTTTTCTGGGTTCGGGTGCTGAATTCATGCCGATAGAAACGGTTTCTTTTCTAAATACTGAGATTCTTGAACTGAATGCATTGCAACCTGATGAACGAACATTGGTTGGATACATCTATGGAGGTATTGAAAGTTCTCAGGAAAACATCTTCTTAATCAATAACGGAACGCAAAGTTGGGCCAGTGGACGATTGTTCAAGGTTTACATTACAGTAACCAATGCAACAGGAGTTGGTGCCGCTGATGTAACTGCTGACGATGTTTTTAAACTGGAATCGTATCCAAATCCAGCAACACAGCTTTTGAATGTGACAATCACTTCTGCTTACCGAACCATAGGAAAAGTTGAGCTATTAGATACTACCAGAAAACTTATACAAAGCACTCAGTTGAATCTTCAGAAAGACCATAGCGGTGTGGTTCAATTTGATTGTTCCAAACTCGCAAATGGGAATTACAGTGTGCGATTCAGCAATGGAGCTTTCTCAAAATCTCAGCAAGTTATCATTGCTCACTGATCTTTGATAAGACCAAACTCTTTCGCAATCCAAAAGGTGGAATGAAAACCAATATCCACTGAGAAAAGACCATCGCTTCCGCCTTGGTCTTTTTCATTTCCAACATCTACGGCCAAAACGTGACCCATTCCTTTAAACTCGTATTGAACGACCAACTCCGTGTCTAAAGTGTCAACCCATGAGCTGCGTTTTACTTTAGGATTGTCCTGAAAATTGTGTTGCACATTTTCCGCTTCGCGATTGATTTCATGCAATCCTGTCCATTGCTCCACGATTTCGTTGGCATTTTTGGGATTGCAAACGATATCATCCGTGCCTTGTAGAACAATCATCTTTGGATAAGTGCCACGGTAGCCTTCATTTGCCAATCGGACACGCCTAGCCCATTCCCAAGGCTTTCTATCAACCCAGCCGAACATACTTCCTACTCCTGAAATGATGTTTCCAGAACCGAACGGTCCGCCAGCGTAGGATGCCACACCAGAATAATCGGCTGGGTACAAAGCCGCAGCAGTAACGGCCATTACGGCTCCAGCCGATACACCTGTAATGGAAACACGATTATCATCTATCGAATAATTGCGATTCATGTATTCCACAGCTTGATGGATGGAAGCCACTTCCCCTTTGTCCAACTCGGTATCTTTTTCGTAGAACCAATTGAAGCAGCGATTGGCATTGTTCATTCCTTTTTGTTCGTGATAAGCTACGATAAAGCCTTGCTCATCGGCCAGTTTATTCCATCCGCTGAGGCGCATCATGCCATGAGCATCTTGCCCACAGCCATGCAAAACCACAACCATGGGCACTTTTCCTTCAGGTAGGTTTTCAGGAATATGCACGAACAGACGTAGGTTTCCGGGATTCTTTCCGAATTTCTGAATTTCGGGCATGTCTTGCGCCTGCGCAGAAAGCGTTAATAGAAAAAGGAAAAATGAGAAGCGGAATTGCGCCATTGGTCTGTAAACGTATTAAGCAGCTAGTTAGAACCAAAAAAAAAACTCTCAAAATGATTGAGAGTTTTTCATGCTTAGTATGCCGTAAATCTATTCTGGTTTATCATCCTCGTCAGATCCTTCATCAACAGGAGCATCGTCATCCTCTTCCTCTGTAGCATCGTCTGTCTCCACATCATCATCGTACTTGTCGGCATACTCCTCACGAGCTTCCTCCGTTAGATTACCTTCCTCATCATAATCTTCATCATCCTCAATGATGCTCTGCGCCTGACTAACAGTCATTCTCACCAAATAATAACGATCGTCTGTTTCAAACGGCAATGCAGACACCTTATGGCCTTCAGTATTGGTAAAACTTATCAGATTGTCTTCAAACCCGAACGGATAGTTGAGTTTGATTATTTCCTTGACATTGTCGTCAAGCTTGTCATAGTCTTTTACTACTCTTGGCTTTGTGCTCATACTGATTGAGGTCGATCTTTAATTCGGGTGTAAATATCGAATGATGATTTAATTACGCAACGAATTTTTCAATAAACTTTAAGATTGCCTTAATGGTTACGAAACGAAGTACATTTTTACTTTCCCCTTTCCTTTGGCTTCTATCTCGCCACTGAATACTTCTCAAGCAGCTTTTGTTGACGTTCCAGAGCCACTAGGAATTCAGTTTTTAGCCGACTGACCAATTTCGCTACGGGAATGTTGTCGTGGATAGTGGTTACGCCCTGCCCTGCCGACCAAAGCGTTTTCCATGCTTTTGCTTCGGCTTGGGCGGCATCAAGTTCTTTTCCGAAGTCCATTTTGGCTTTTTGGCTCCACATTTCTTGGGTTATTCCCATGGCCTCCAAACTCGGACGCAGAAAGTTGGCTTCGATACCTGAGACAGCTGCCGTGTGAATAATATCGCTGGCTCCGCTCTCAATTATCATTTCTCGGTAGCCCTCGCTTGCGCGGCTTTCGGTTGTATTGATAAAACGTGTTCCTATCCACGCAAAATCGGCTCCCATTTGCATGGCTGAGGCTACATCGTTTCCGTTGCTGATGCAACCTGCAAGCAGAATGGTCTTTTTGTAGAAACTTCTGATTTCTTGAACAAACGGCATTGGATTGAGTGTTCCGGCATGACCGCCAGCTCCGGCAGACACCAGAATGAGGCCGTCTACTCCTGCCTCAGCAGCCTTCTCTGCATGGCGTTTCTTAATTACATCGTGCCAAACCAAACCTCCGTACGAATGAACGGCTTCTACCAACTGCGATACAGCGCCCAACGAAGTGATGATGATTGGCACCTTGTGCTTCATGCAAATTTCTAAATCGGCCTGAACGCGAGGATTTGTATGATGAACGATGAGGTTAACCCCAAATGGTGCTGCCTTTTTACCCGTTTCGGATTCAAACTTGGCCAACGCCTCTTTTATCTCAATAACCCATTCTTCAAAACCTTCGGTTGTGCGTTGATTCAAGGCTGGAAAGGTGCCAATTACCCCGTTCTTACAGCATTCAATCACAATTTCTGGCCCTGAAATAAGGAACATTGGTGCGGCTACAGCTGGAAGGGCTAGGTCATTATAGAAAGACGGCTTGTTCATGTTTTACGTTTTTAGAATTTTAAAGTATGACGGTTAAACACCCTCATACCAATCTTAGTTCAAGCTGTTTTCTGATTTCGGGAATAGAGCTATAAAGTTGTTGGTAGGAATCGATTACGAAATACTTGTCTTGAAGAATATCGGTTCGAAAATCGGTATCGAAAATGTGCGCAACATCAAAATCGAACTTCTCAGTTTTATCACTTAGGCTGTTTTTGGTTTCTCCATAAGACGACATTATTCCTGCCCCGTACACTTTCAATTCGTCTGCTTCGCGAATTAAACCGAACTCAATCGTAAACCAATAGATGCGTCCGAGCAATTCAATTGCTTTGGGATTATTGATATGCTCCAGTGCAATATGGCTAATGGCCTCAAAGAAATCGGTGTAATGTGTGTTGCTTAATAATGGAACGTGACCAAATACATCATGGAACATATCTGGTTCTTCCAAATAATCAAGCTCTTCCATTTTACGGAGCCAACATGTGGCTGTAAACTTTTTTTGTGATAGAAACGTGAAGAAATACTTCTGTTCGCTGATGTTTGGAACGGTTTTCAAACTCCAACCTGTAAGCGATTTCAGGGCACTTTCAATCTCATCGAAATTCGGAATCCTTTCGGCAGAAAAACCGACAACTTCCAACGCACTCAGGTATTCTGAACAGGCCGAATCACGCAGCAATTCAGTTTGTCTGATGTAAAGTGTTCTCCAAACGAGAAAATCTTCTTCCGTGTAGTTTAAATAGATTTGTTCAGTTGGTCGCTGCAATGTTTTTTCGCTCAATTAACCAACTGATATTCTTGGATAAGACGCACATTCAGCTTGCGTTTGTATTCATCTTGAAGCCAACTCACGTAGTTCTTGGTGGTTTTGGCTAGGCAATGACTGTATTTGCGGGCTCGATATTCGATTTCGTCTTCCAGTAGCCCTGCCAATTCCTTCGCATCCCAGAGGTCTTCGGCATTCTCAACACACATTTTCACATGCTGATTGACAGACTGATCGATAACCACTTTTGGTCGCTCGCCCATTTTAACCAAACGATCATACTCTTCAGCAATATTGAAATCAATAATCTCTGAATTCTTGAACCGCTCACGCAATTCGGATGGCATTTTGTATTTGAATTCCCGTTGAATTTCCTCGTCAGAACGTATGGCATTCAAGTGCATTTCTGGATTCTTGAAAACATGTTCCCAATTAACAAAGGCTTCCCAAAGGCCGAATCGTGCCACATTGTTTCCAAGATCTATAACCGCGAATTCCCTCTTATTTCCAAGAATACGCGAACCACGACCAATCATTTGAAAATACAAAGTCAATGAACGTGTTGCCCTATTCAAAATGATGGATTCAACAGTTGGCTCATCAAAACCTGTGGTCAAAATTCCAACTGAGGTCAGAATGGCATTGGGCGTTTCCTTAAACCACTTCAGTATATCCTTTCTTTCTGATGCCGTGTTCTTATTATCAAGATGACGAATGTCGTATCCTGCCTTTTGAAAGGTATCGTAAACGTAAAGTGAGGTATTGATTCCGTTGTTGAAGATGAGCGTTTTCTTGCCTTCACAATGATCTTGATATGCACCTAACAAACGGCTTTGCATGGTATGATCGGTGTACAGCTCATCCGAGGAACGAACGGTGTAATCGCCATTGATGCCAATGTTCAAGGAGGTCAGATTCAGGTCGTACGCATAGGTCTTGGCCTTGGCCAAATAGTTCATATCAACCAACGACTGAATCGATTCTCCAACAATCAGTTCATCGTAATTCTCGTTCATCGGAAGTGTGACATTTGAACTCAGCGGAGTGGCCGTTACACCCAAAATAGTGCTTTCATCAAAGAACTTTAGCAGCTTTCCAAAGGAATTGTAATGCGCCTCATCAATAATAACCAGACCAATGTCTTTTATCTCAAAAGCTTCATCATTCAGACGATTATTAAGCGTTTCTACCATCGCCACAAAACAATCGAAATTGTCTTGGTCGTCAAGGTCTTTCACTTCACTGGTAATCACCTTGTTCTTTACGGTAAATATGTCCAACATCCGAGATGTTTGTGCCGAAAGTTCAATCCTGTGTGTTAGAATCATGACTTTCTTGCCGGTTTTCTGAACGTACCTGCGAGCTATTTCGGAGAAAATAACCGTCTTTCCTCCTCCTGTTGGAAGTTGAAACAACAGGTTGAACGGGTCTTTTCTCGATGCAAGCCGATCAAAGATGCGATGCAACGCCTTTTTCTGGTAGTCATAAAGTTCCTTCCCAACCCCACTTTCCGAATCACTTTCAGTCACATTATCTTCTTTAAAAACCAATTCGCAATGATACGGACTTTCTTAGGAACGCTTGTAGGATTTTCGATGGTATGTGTTGCCGTTTCTAACGACTTGTCAACACCATTCTCATGTGTGGCGAGGGCCGCATGGTAATTAAAGGCTCTCGTTCGAATTTGAAATTTTCCGATTTACGGAGTTTGATTGCCCGTACTAGCATCGGAACAATTACTTGCATTTCCATTAACGCAAAGTTGTTTCCAATGCACAGTCTTGGTCCGCCACCAAACGGGAAATAGGTGAATTTGTGCCTTCCTTTCGAATTCTCAGCCGAAAATCTTTCGGGTTTGAACTTCTCAGGTTCGTCCCAATGCTTCGGGTCTCTATGAATGTAATAGACAGGAATCAGGCAATGGGTGTCTTTGGGAATGTCGAATTCTCCCAGTTTATCGGGGCTGAGAGAATGTCTTCCAATAATCCACGCTGGCGGATACAAACGCAGCGTTTCATCAATAACCATTCGTGTGTATTCTAACGAACGTAAATCTTCAACAGTAGGAGTGCTGCCGTTAAGCACTCGTTTTTCCTCTTCCAATAGTTTCTCTACTACTTCTGGGTTTTCATCCAAGCAGTGCATCAACCAAGTTAAAGCCACGGCCGTGGTTTCATGTCCGGCCAGAAATATGGTAATTACCTCATCCTGAATCTGCTGATTGCTCATCTTTTCGCCTGTTTCAGCATCTTCAATTTCCATGAGCATTCCCAGCAGGTCATCATATCTTTCTGTGCTGTTTCTTCGCTTTTCAATGACATCCGCCACCACCTTTTTGATGGCATCATAGCTTCGTTTCTCACGCTTTACTCCAGGCAATGGCACCCAAAATGGCATGGGAAATGGACTCGTTATTCGCTTTATCAGTTTTTCGTTGGCGTAGTCAAATTCACGGTTAACTACATCCATCGCATCTACAACATCGCTACTAAACATGGCTTTTGAAACGATATTTAGTGTGGTTTCCATAAAGCCTGAGGAAACATCTATTTCCGTTCCGTCAGGAATTTTGCTCCATTCATCTACCAGTGATTGTCCGAATTCGGCATAGGTTTTTACAAACGATGCCAACCGCTCACGATGAAAAGCTGGCTGCATCAACTTCCGCTGCTTGCGCCAAAATTCTCCTTCGCTTGTAAGTAGTCCTTCTCCAAGTAGCACCTTTAAAATACTGTAGCCGAAGCCCTTAACGTAATTTCGGTTATTGTCTTGCATGATGTGTTTCACCATATCTGGACCTGTAACGATAACAACCTTATCGAAATGAGTTATCAGCCGAAAGAACACCGAAGTAATTTGAAAGGCTTCGCCATACTTAGGCACGTATTCCTCAAAGAACCCAAGTCTGTCCTCGGCAAACTTGCGGGCCGAACCAATAGGCCATCCTCCTTCCGCTTCGGGCGGTAAATTCATTGATTGGGTCTCAACGGCTTTCTTTTCCATTTTCAAAGTGTTTTTGGGATATGCAGATTAGTTCCAAAAGTAGTATTTAGTTTCTCCACAAAGTAGGTGGCAAGCAACGGATTCTCCTTTTCTGTATTTTGATGAAGGAAGAAGGCTATTTCGGTCAGGCCAAGTTCATTCCAATTTACAATACGATCAATCCAAGCATCCATTCGTTGATAATCCATTGGATTATCTGTTGCGGCAAACCGAACAAACGCCCGATTGGTGGTCAACCGCATGTGCACCATATCTCGTCTACCTAACGAATCAGTAATGATGTTATCAATTCCATTCTCTGCCAGTAACTGATTGAATTCCCGCACCACAGAAATATCCGTATGCCAACGCTCATTTCTCAACTCCACTGCCAATGGATACGCTTTAGGCCAATACTCGATGAATTTGACCAGATTATCAAACGAATTGGGACTGAAAATTTCGTGCATCTGCAGGAATATGGTTCCCAATTTTAGCTCAAGTCTTGAAGCGGAATTGATAAACTCGTCCACTAAACCATCACAATCGTTCAGTTTGCGCCAATGACTGATGTTCTGCACCAGCTTCGGATAGAATCTGAAATCTTCAGGTGTTTGGTCGTGCCATTTGGCAAATTGTTCGGGCTTGAAAATGCGATAATAACTGGCGTTAAATTCTATCGAATTGAACTGTGTACTGTAGTATTCCAGTTCATTTTTGGTTCCTCGCGGATAAAAATTCGGCAGCTTAACTTTACTCCAAGTTGGAAAACCTACTGAGATGCGAAGTGGCTCAGACCTCAACTTGGCTTGCAGCCGAATGGCCGTGTCGGCATGGTCTATCGGCAGCGATATATTAATAAGATTAGGGTCGTCAACATTTCCAAATTTCATGCTGGAAAATTAGCGAATCGAGACAAGAAGATTAAAGCAAGTGGTTCTTAATTATACATGAAATAGCTACATATGCACCGTTTTCTCAGATTACTCTGTTTGATTTTTTTATCCGTAAAAAATCCGTGAATCTGTGGCAAAGAAAATGTTCAACAACTGGCGAACTTAGTTCGGCAGGTTTACCAACTTAATCGTTTCGGTTCCTTTGGAGTTTGAGATTGACAAGAAATAAATTCCTTGTGGTTGTAGCGTTAAATCAATGGTTGAAGATTTTTTTAGACCTCCGTTAAGAATACATTTTCCGCTGATATCAAAAATGGAATAGGTGGCATTCTGATTTTCAGCCTTCCACTTTATTCGAAAAACACCATTGCTTGGGTTTGGGCTTACCGAGAAGGATGGCTGTGAAACATCGGTTATTCCTACCGAACTTGGAATTCCATTTAAGGAATCAACCACGTCCAATGTTTGTCCTAATTCGTAGAAATCGACCGTGGGAAAATTTGGAAACCTGCCTGTTTCACTCCAGCAACTCATTGCACGATTGTAGAAGTAACTGAACTGATTGGATTGCTCAGAAAGATCTGTTCTGCCTGTTCCTAGCAATGGGTCGGTTGCAAAGTGATTGAGAATAAATAGATCATTAATGGAATTGCCTCGATTGAAATCGCACGTGAAATCGCTTAGTGCGTTATTATCAAAATTGGTTTCCACCGCAAAACTCCACATGTAGTGATACCAATCTTGACCTGGCTGAGCATTATTGTCATCTGAAAACACGACCAGCCGTTTATCCGCATCAATCATTTCCTGCAAGGTTGGCCAAGGCTCTCCCAAAACTTGTACGTGCAGCATTGGCTTCAATCCAACCTGAGTTATTACCGTATCCATCATATTTGCGCTGATGTAGGTTTCAAACAGCAGAGTAACAACCTCGTTTGGGTTTGCATCCAAGAAATTCTTGATTTCCATGAGATTAGATTCTAAGGTTGTTGTTCCAAGAAAGGCGAAGCCATGATACACGGTTGCCACGCCACCTTCATCGTACACATCCAACATCAATGCGCGAACACCTTCTTCTAACTGCTGCGTGAGTCCATGCGTTTGATTAGGTAAATTGAAACCCTCATCTCCAGCATTGAATGCGTTGTGCGTGGTGAGATACGCAACTTGGTCATAGCGTTTATCGCACAGTTCTGAATGACCATTGCCTTGTGCATAGATAGAACAGGAAACCATACCGAGAACGAATCCTAATAAGACTTTTTGGATTGAATTTAACATCAGCGGAAAGTTATGATAATTTTAATGAAAAGCTGTCCGTCCCTGAAACTAGGTTAACCATGGTGCACTGTCCCTAGACCATTGAAGATGAACCATCGACTGTCGACCATTAACTATCTACTTTCTGTTCAGCCACGCTCTGAATAAACGATACCTTGAATGTTGAAATTCAAACTCTGATTACTTTCGCGTTTCATGACCAGACGCACCATCCGCATCGTTATTGCCCTGGCAACCGTTTCCATTGTGGGATTGTTTGCCACCCAGCTTTTTTGGATGGAAAAGGCATTTGATCTCCGCGACCGCGAATTCAATGACCGCGTAAACATCGCCTTGCGGTCTGTGGCGCAAGAAATTATGTTGCTCAATAAAGATTCGTCTGATGTACCTCCTGTACGGCAACTGGCCTCCAACTATTTCATTGTAAGTACCAACGATACGCTTCACCCCTACTTGCTAGAAAGTCTGCTTGCTGCAGAATTTAGAAGCAGAAACATCCACGCCAACTTTGAATATAGTATCTACGACTGCTTTACTGATAGTTTGGTCTATGGCGGAATGGTAATTCTGTCAGAAGAGGCGACCATGCAATCCGAACGTCCCATTATCCCAAAGTGGGACCGCGACAGTCATTATTTCGCCATTTACTTTCCAGATAAAGACAGCTACCTCGTTGGTCAAATGAGTATTTGGCTGTTCAGTTCCAGTATCCTTTTGGTGGTTATTGTGTTCTTTGCCTACACTCTATGGGTAATTTTGAAACAAAAGCGATTGTCTGAGATTAAGAACGATTTCATCAATAATATGACGCACGAATTCAAAACGCCTATTTCAACCATTTCTGCTTCTGCCGAATTGCTTCGTTCGGGAAGTTTAGACAATTTTCCCGAAAAGCGAACACGCTATTATCAGATGATTACAGATGAAAGTTCAAGACTCAAACTACAGGTTGAAAAAGTGCTTCAGATGGCGCAATTTGATACCAACGAGATTGACCTGAACCTCGTTAGTTGCAACATTCATCAACTTATTGAGAAAGCAACCACAAGTGTTCAAATTCTGTTGGATGAACGCAACGGGACATTAGAATTGCAGTTTGAAGCGAAAAACTCAGAACTGAAAGTTGATGAGTTGCATTTCACCAACATCATCAGAAACCTGCTTGATAATGCCATAAAATACTGTTCAGAAAATCCGCATATTATCATCTCTACCATCGATACCAAGAATGGAATCACCATCTCGGTAAAAGACAATGGTATTGGAATTAATCCTGTTCAGAAAAAACAGGTGTTTGAAAAATTCTACCGGGTTCCAACAGGAAACATACATAATGTGAAAGGTTTTGGCCTTGGACTCTATTATGTAAAATCGCTAGTTGAGGCACATCACGGAACCGTTAGCGTTTCAAGTAACGAGAGTGGTAGTACTTTCAATATTTTTCTTCCTCATTTGAAATGACCTGATTAGATGACAGATGACAGACCATCGACCAAAAGCCATGAGCAGCACAACTTCATACAGGATTCTTCTAGTCGAAGACGATAAGAACCTTGGTTTTGTGGTCAACGATTTGCTAGAAATGGAGGGTTATTCTGTCTTTTGGGCAAAAGATGGCGAAGCAGGTCTCAAGGCATTTGGTGATTTTCAGCCACATCTTTCAGTTCTGGATATTATGCTTCCAAAAATGGATGGCTACACCTTGGGAAATTCGATTAAGCAGAAAGATGTGCAGGCTCCAATCATTTTTCTTACAGCCAGAGGCATGGAAACCGATCGCGTAAGAGGTTTTCAGGCTGGTGCGGATGATTACATAACCAAACCCTTCAGCAATCAGGAATTTCTATTGCGGGTAAGGGCAGTTCTCAACCGTTGTTATGCAAAAAGTGAGTTGGCTGAAGCCAAGAATGAGTACACCATTGGCTTGTTCACTTTCGACCCAAAAAACCTCACGCTAACTCTTGACGCCACTGAAAAACACTTGACACAAAAAGAAGCCGATGTGCTAAAGCTTTTCTGTCAGTATGAGAATGAAACGGTGAAACGCGAACTTATTCTGAGCACGGTTTGGGGTGCTGCCGATTATTTTACTGGGAGAAGTTTAGATGTATTTATATCCAAAC
>JBDNJH010000200.1:0-7316 GCA_041687875.1 Flavobacteriales bacterium
ATCAAGAACAACTTCGACTTAATTTTAGTTCAGCCTAAACCAAGGGGGCTTACTTTTAAAAAACTGATTGAAGACTTTAAAATTTAAGCTGAAAATGACTTTTTTCTATCTGTAAAGGGTTTTATCGGACAGTAGTGTTTTGGAAAATTTCCGTAGAGACGCGATTTATCGCGTCTCCATCTATAGAGATATGATGAAGAATTAAGACGCGATGAAGGTTTGAGACACCGTGAAGGTCTGAGACACCGTGAAGGTTTGAGACACCGTGAAGGTTTGAGACACCGTGAAGGTTTGAGACACCGTGAAGGTTTGAGACACCGTGAAGGTTTGAGACACCGTGAAGGTTTGAGACACCGTGAAGGTTTGAGACGCGATAAATCGCGTCTCTACAGCAATGGGCGTTTGATGAGAAGAATGTCCATTTCCCCTCCAACATTTGACCTGCCTACAATGAAATAGGCATTATCTGCTTCAATAATATCGATTCCTTGCTGATTGCCTTCCGCTCCGAAGTTGCGTTCTTCAATCAGGTTTCCGTCTAGATTAGTTTTGATGAAATAAACCTGTTCATCAAATCCGAAGCTGTTTGTTCTTCCAAGAAAAATGAAATTCCCTTCACTATCAACCAGCATTCCCTCACCACCTTCGTGAGCTGTGGGTGTGCCAAATTCCTGTTGCCAAATGACGGTTCCGCCTGCATCCAACCGCGTTGCCATCAGAGAATGATTGGGTTCTTCGCTCGCTGTATGATTGCTCATTACGTAACCGCCATCCGAAGAGCGCTGAAACGCCTGACTTTCCTCGTAACCCGAACCTCCATAAGTTGCAGACCAAAGGCTATCGCCATCCACACTCACGCGTTGCAAGTAAATATCACGATCGCCAGCCCCAAAACTGCTTGTAAAACCAAGCAGCATCACTTCAAAACCATTTACTTCAATCAACTCAGAACCACCATCAATACCATCGCCTCCAAAGGTTCTGCTCCAAGCCTCGTTTCCGTTGGCATCTGTTCTCACCACATACAAGCTTGCTGGCCCAAGGCCAAAACTCTGCGTGATTCCAATTAGCATAAAACCACCACTTTGCAACTCAATTACGTCTTTTCCTTGGTCTGAATAGACCCCACCAAATTCTTTTTGCCAGATGAGATTTCCGTTCAGATCTGTTTTGCTTAAATGGAAATCTCGATTGCCCGTTTGATTGGTAAAACTTCCAACTAGAATCAATTTGTTGTCGCTGGTGTGCTTTATGCCAAAGCCTTCGGTTCCGAGTTCAAACTCCTTTTGCCAAAGCAAGTTTCCGCTGAAATCAGTCTTCAGTAGAAATGCGTGAGTCATGCCGCTTTGTACGGTTGTTCCAATAATGATGATGCCGTCTGAAACTGCTATGACCCGATTGACTTCTTGATTTCCAGCTAATGAAAAGGTCTTTTCAAATTCAAGTAATATTTGCCCAGTCGGATTTTTATCACAGCCTGAGATAAAAAAACCAACAAGAAATAGTGGGAGGAAAAGGCTTTTCACCCGCGATGAACGGAAGAATTTCATAAACATTGTATGAATAATCATAATTGAATTCGGTTCAAACGGAAACAAAAAAGGAGGCAGAACCCTGCCTCCTTTTCCAATTAATCATCCGTATAATTTACTGTTTCACAAATCTGGCCCGTCCAATAATTGAACGTTGATTATCTCGCAATTCAATGACATAAATGCCTTGCGACAGACTGGAAACATCAAGACGTTGGGCAGTTTGTCCGTTTGATACGATGGTTGATACCACTCTACCTGAAGCATCCATCACAGAAATGTTGCTTGCAGCATTGTTGCTGTCTAAAATTCTAATGGTTAATATATCCGAAGTTGGAACTGGGAAAACTTCCATTCCGAAGATGCCATCCAGTTCATTGATTCCGGGCAGTACGGGATCTTGTTCCAAAATATTGACGCAATAATCTTCCACTTCGCCATCTTGCCCGTTATCGCATGAACTTTGCGGATAGTCGCCAAACTGAGTTCCGTACGCCATGGAAACGCGCATACGGGCAGAGCCCAAATCGGCAGTGAGCGGAATGGTGATGGTGCCGGTAACTGTGGTCTGGGAACCTTGTGCGTCATCAAATAACAATTCTGCGCTGGAGAACGAACCGTTCTGATTCAGATCGATCCACAATCTGAAATGTTCGGTGTAAGATTGGCCCGAAAAACCGGGTTTGAAAGAAACATCATAGGTCTGTCCGCGCTGTAGATCAACCGAAATGGAATTGAAATCGGCATATCCCCCTACTTCATCATCCGAAGTGTTACTGAGGCTGCCAACGACCACGATATTTATCCATTCAAAATCGTTGGAACCTGTTGATTCGCAGAAGGTTTCGTCCGTACACGCACCACAGCCAAATGTTTGAAACGATTCTTCGTCCGAAAAATCGGTGGTATCGCCATTACAATTTGTGGCCACTTGCACTTCATATTCCGTACATGGCTCCAACCCCGATATGGCGAACGTAGGAGTTGTGATAGCGATTTCCTGCATCCAATTTCCACCACTGGTGGGCCTCCATTGCAACGTATAACTGTTTGCCGCAAATACCGCATTCCACGTTGCGGTTACGCCAGCCTCGGTTTCGTTTGAAAGCTCCAAAACGTCTGGTGCAACACAGCAACCATCGGTAGAAAAGAAAAGTGTATCGGTCCAATTGCTGGTTTCTCCATCGCAGATGGATTGGGCAATGAACCAATAATCGGTGCAGGCCGAGAGCCCAGAGGTGCTGTAAGCACTTGCCGTCAGATCAGAGATTGCGTTTACCGCACCTCCTACTTCACCATAAGCAATATTGAAAGAGTCGATTGTTGCCAACGAATTCCAATCAATATCTGCCTGAATGTCTGTGATGTTGGTTGTGGCAACGCTGAACGGACGAAGACAGCCACCGCTCTCGCACGTGTTCAGAATTTGATCCAAAGCTCCTTTCAAATTCAACCTTCCTCCTGTTACGCATTCGGTGGTAAGGTTGGCAATCGGATCAACGCCATTGAAAATGGCATCACGCACCATTTGTGCTGCCAAAGCTGGGTCTGAATGAGAAATTGCCGCAAGCGAAGCGCATGGAGCAGAATAAACCAGTGCCACAGCACCTGCAGTTGCCGGGCCAGCAAAAGATGTTCCTGATGTTGTGGAGTATCCTCCTCCAGCAGCGGTCGTTCTCACATCCTCGCCCGGTGCACCAAGGTCAACTGTGGTTTGTCCATAGCCTGAGAAGGTTCTCACATCCTGATTATTTGTTGCCGTGATGGAAATCAAATATTCGCTAGAGCAACCTGTTGGAAGATCACCGACCACATCAATATTCACATTATTGTTGGCAGTTGAACCAGCACTAAGAATACCGGAAAGCCCAAGCGTGTCGTAAAACGCACACCATAATGGAGCATCCAACGGGTCTGCATTATCGAGTCCCCACGAAGAATTTGTAGCCACTACATATGCACCTTTAGCTCCACTCGTTTGCTCATACAAGCGTCTCATCACCAACGGATACGTATAGGCTTCAATCACATTGGCCTCGTTTGGACTATTTACGCTTCCAATGCTGCCGTAAGTCATGTTCATAATCTTCACATTCCAATTCACTCCCACTACTCCAACGCCATTGTTACCTACCGCACCGACCATTCCTGCCACATTTACCCCGTGGCTTCCGCCATCAACATCATCGTTATCATCAACCGGATTCCAACCTAAATAATCATCAATATATCCGTTGTTATCATCATCAATATTGTTGTTCGGTATTTCGTGACGGTTTACCCAGTTATTTGCCATCAAATCTGGATGATTGAGATCGCCACCATCATCAACCACGCAAACAACAATCGTATCCCCAGTGGCAGTAACGCCTCCAGTAGTAATCTCCCAAGCTTCTTCAGAGTCTATATCAGCATCGGCAGTAGCACTTCCTGCTCCATTGTTAATGTGCCACCACTGTTGGCTAAGCTGTGGGTCGTCTGGTATAACTGCCCTATTCTCTATGTAATGATTAAGCTGAATAAGTGTTACCGAAGGATGATTCCAAAGTTGTTGTAGAAATCGATTGTGATGGATAGTGGGGTCGAACTCCAACAGATAAGCCGCCATTGGTGCTGAAAGCAATCGGTTCAGTTTCAGAGCGGTCGGCTGTCCTTCAAAAAATTGATTGGCGAGGATAACCTTATCCACAGCGTTACTCGGAATCTGAACGATGATATTACCAGGAACGGTCTGGGGTTTTTCTTGGGCTACAACCACGTTCATAGCGAGAGCAGACAGGAAAAGAGTAAGTATTTTTTTCATTGGGTAACTTTGGTTCTTGGACGTAAATATAGATGTAGCGTTGGCGATAAATGTTCGTGTTGAGACACTCTGGTTGTATTTAGAACTGTTAATAACACTCTATTTATAATTACCAAAATGGCCAAAAAGTGTTAACCCTCTTATGCAATCACCGAACAATGGTAGTTTGACATAGTTATCTTTGCCTAAATATTGAACTAAAAATGAAAAAAATACTATTCCTCCTTTTAATAGCTGGCTCCATGGGATTGCAAAGCTGTCAGTACAATACAATGGTTGAAAAACAGGAAGCCGTAACCGCACAATGGTCTCAGGTTGAGAACGTTTATCAGCGAAGAGCCGACCTTATTCCAAACCTTGTTTCAACCGTAAAAGGTTATGCCGATTTTGAGCAAGAAACCTTGACTGGAGTTATTGAGGCACGCGCCAAAGCAACCAGTGTTACTGTTGATCCATCGAAATTGGATGCAAGCAGTATTCAGAAATTTCAAGCTGCGCAAGACGGACTTTCTTCTGCATTAAGCAAGTTGATGGTTGTTGTGGAGCGGTACCCAGATTTAAAAGCAAATCAGAATTTCTTGGAACTACAATCTCAACTGGAAGGAACCGAAAACCGAATCGCTGTTGAACGCAAGAAATTCAACGAAACGGCTCAGGCATACAACACCTACATCCGCAAGTTTCCGAATAACATGATTGCAGGCATGTTCGATTTTGAGAAGAAAGAATATTTTGAAGCGGATGCCGGAGCTGCAACCGCTCCTAAAGTTGAATTCTGATTTGAGCGCCAAGGAATATTTCACGGATGCCCGTTTAGCTGCGCTTGATAAAGCCATAAAAGCTGCCGAAAAATCCACTTCGGGCGAGGTGCGTTTGTATGTGGAAGACAACTGCAAAGAAGACGTTCTAGACCGGGCAGCATTCCTCTTTTCGGAGCTAAAAATGCACAAGACCGAACTTCGGAATGGAGTGCTTTTCTATTTGGCTAAGAAAGATCGGAAGTTTGCGATTTTGGGCGATGGCGGCATCAACGCAAAGGTTGGAAACGATTTCTGGGATCACATCAAAGTTGAAATGCTCAACTTCTTCAAAGAAGGTCAGTTTTCGGAAGGTTTGGAAAAAGGAATTTCGATGGCTGGAGAAGCACTTTCTACTCATTTCCCTTATCAGAGAAGCGATGTGAACGAACTTTCAGACGACATCATCATCAAATGATAGGTTGGTCTTATATCCAAAGCGACAGGTTGGGTCATGCTGTGCGCCTCAGGCGCATCAGCATCTATCAGCTATTGCATTCAGATCCTTATCCGCCTGAGGCGGACAGTGTGACGCTATTTTTAAGAATCTAGACAAACAAACTGTTTGAAAATGAGAAACTTACTTTTCCTCTTGATTTTAGTGACTCCATTCGGTTCATTCTCGCAAGAATTTCCAACTCGGTCTAACCGTTTAGTCAACGATTATTCCAATACACTTTCGGCTTCGGATGCTCAGAGTTTGGAGAACAAACTTGTGGCCTACGACCGCGAAAGCTCCGTTCAGATTGCAATCGTCATCCTAAAAACATTGGATGGTTATCCGATTGATGATTATGCGTTTCAATTGGGCGAGAAATGGGGTATTGGTCAAGCCGGAACTAACACAGGCTCGCTCATTCTCGTGAGTATGGAAGAGCGCAAAATGTGGATTGCTACAGGCTACGGCCTTGAAGGCACATTGACCGATGCCATGTCAAAGCGAATCATCGAAAATGAGATGAAACCTCGTTTTAAAAACGATGATTACGCGGGTGGTTTGGCTGCAGCATCTGACGCGATTATTCAGGTTACAAGAGGCGAATACCAAGGGAAAGCTGGAGATGGAAGACCAGACCCAGCTCCAATTGCTGGAGGAGTGGTCATTGTAATGGTACTATTGCTTATTTGGATTCTCAAAGCATTTCAGGTAAAGCGATACGCAAAAACAAATCATTTGGGATTTTTAGCTGCTTGGATGTTGCTCAACAATGCAAGCAGAAGCCACGGAGGTTCCTTCTCCTCATTCTCTGGCGGAAGCGGTGGATTTTCTGGTGGCGGAGGCGGTTTCGGAGGTTTTGGCGGTGGAAGCTTCGGTGGCGGAGGTGCTGGCGGTAGCTGGTAAGTTTGAATTATGATTTTATATTTACGAGTGACGATTTTAGATTTACCCAAACTTCTAACTCCTATTTCCTAACTCCTCAAAACTTAGATGCAGTTGACGGCAGAAAAGCAACAACAGGCGGATAGCCTTTATCTTGTTCTTGCAGCGATATTCATTGCCTCGCTGGTTTCCTGCAATCTTATCTTCCAAAAATTCTTCACGTGGAATCCTTTTGGGTTTTTCAATTTTGAGATTTCAGTTGGCATTCTTCCTTATCCAATAACCTTTTTGGTGACAGATCTTATTTCTGAGATTTATGGAGCAAAACGTGCAAACCGAGTCGTTACCGCTGGGCTAATTGCCAGCATATTTGTTCTATGCGTGGTTTCTTTGGCAGATGCGGCAACTGCCACAAGCTGGTCTCCAGTGTCAAATGCAGAGTTCAGCAAAGTATTCGGACTCACAACCGTTTCTGTGGGAGCTTCTATGGCAGCTTATCTTGCTGCTCAGTACATCGACATCCGGCTTTTTCATTTTTGGAAACGAATTACCAACGGAAAGCATCTTTGGATAAGAAACAACTTCTCCACCATCACATCCCAATTTGTAGATACCGCGCTTGTAGTCGGATTGCTTTGTTGCATAGGCGCAATTGATTGGTCGCGTTTTGGCGAGCTATTGTTTGCAGGATGGCTTTTCAAAGCTATTATTGCTGCGTTTGACACGCCTTTTATTTACGTGTTCACGTGGGGAATTCGCAAACATTTCGGACTTGCACCTGCCGAGGAATTCCAATGACCTATTGGTCAATCTGAACCTATCTTTGACCAATGGCCTACTCCTTTCATATCCTAAAGAGCGAA
>JBDNJH010000201.1:0-7978 GCA_041687875.1 Flavobacteriales bacterium
ACCATTCAACTGAACAGTGATGTTCTGACAGATAGCTGTTGGATTAACTGTGTCCTCAATGGTTACAGTACTTGTGCACTGATCCGTGTTGCCGCTTGGGTCGGTTGCTGTAAGAGTAACGGTATTTGAACCTGTGTTAGCACATGTAAATGAAAGTGGCGTGGCTGAAAGCGTAACCGAACAATTGTCGCTAGAACCATTATCAACTTGAGCTACTGTGATGGTTGCTGTTCCAGCACCATTCAATTGAACTGTGATGTTTTGGCAAAGCGCTGTTGGCGCAAGGTTGTCGGACACGGTAACAGTTGCGTTGCAGGTTGCCGTGTTCCCGCTCACATCAGTCACAGTAACTGTTACCGCATTCGCTCCAATATTGGAACAATCAAAAGCGTTTGGGTTAACGGTGATATTGGCAATGGCACAATTGTCAGAAGAGCCCGAACCAAGCTGAGCTCCAGTCACTGTCACATTTCCAGTAGCATCCAGATTAACGGCAATATTCTGACAAACCGCTGTTGGATTCGTGTTTTCGAGTACGGTGATTGTCGATAGGCAGTTGGCAGTGTTTCCGGCTGCATCGGTCACGGTTAGCGTAACCGAGGTTGAAGGAGCATCCGCGCACGCAAAAGTATCATCGCTAAGTAAGAAACTCTGAATGGCGCAATTATCTGATGAGCCATTATTTACTTGCGAAGTTGTGATAGTAGCATTACCGAAACCATCCAATGTGACCGTCACATTCTGACATAAAGCAACCGGGGGAATCAGGTCTTGAACCGAAACGGTGGCATTACAAGTGCTCACATTTCCATTTACATCTGTCACCGTAAGCACAACAGGGTTCGGGCCGATTTGAGCACATGTAAAAGCATTGGGAGAAACCACAAGTGAAGCAATTCCACAATTATCCGTGCTTCCATTGTTCACCAATGTGGCAGAAATGGTCACAACACCACTCGCATTCAATTGCACAGTCACATTCTGGCAAATGGCATTTGGCAATTCCGAATCATCCTGAATAATCACTCCGTTCACAAAATCGGTGCAGCCGTTTGCATCGGTTAGCGTCAGCGAATAATTACCAACGGTGAGATTGGAAATGGTGCCGGTGGTTTGCCCGTTCGGACTCCACAAATATGTATAAGGTGTCGTTCCGCCAAAAATGAAAGTTCCCAATTCTCCATCCGAATCGCCCACACACGAAACATTGCGGTTAAGAAGAATTACGGCAGAAGGCTCTGAAAAAACCCGAATCAAAGCATCTGCGGAAGCGGTACAGCCTGCCGCTGTATAAATCACATCGTGACGAACGGTATAATTTCCTGCTGATGCATACGTGTAGCTTGGGTTTTCGGTGGTTGATGAATTGCCATCGCCAAAATCCCAAAAGTGTGTAACCGACCCACCTGTTGCGCCATTATTCACAAAATTGAAATTGTGCCCATTGAAACACTGTTGGTCATCATCAACTATAAAATCGGGAGTTACAACTGTTACGGTTTCGCTGCTTGTAAGCGACTGGCCGCTGCAAGCATCCGTAAGCGTATACGTGTACGTGGTTGTCTGGCTTGGCGAAACCGAGACGTTATTTCCAGCAGGAGCGCCATTGTCCCAGCCGCTTGTATATGGAGTGATACTTCCAGAAGTGTTGGCCGTAAGATTAACCGACTGCCCAGAGCAAATGGTTGTCGTTCCGGTTGTGGTCAAAGCCAACGGAATATCGTTGTCGAGAATATCCATCGAAACGGTGGGTGGTGGTGTACACGAGCAACCACCTCCAGCAAGATTCAGAATAACAGTTTCCGCTCCTTCAGCGGTGAAATCTAGAATTCCTTGAATATTAACAACCGCTGAATTTTGCCCTGCGGGGATAGTGACACTTCCTGGCAAAGCTGTGTAATCAACTCCAGGCGTGGCCGTTCCTGAAACGATATAACCGACCGTAAGAGGCGAGGCATTACTTGCTCCTGGCAAACGACTGAAAACGAAACTCCCAATATCGCAACCTTCATAAACGCCCGAAACGCCTGCAACTGCTTCCATGGTTACTGCCTCTTCTCCACTTGCCGAAAAACTTCCGCTCTCTAAGAAAACACCCGAGTCCAACGCGCCATCACCAGCATCGGCAACTGCAATTTTGATGTGGTAGCTCTGACACGGAGTAACCACAATTTGAGCGGTCAGCACTGTTGTATACCCATCATACTGAACGGCCGGACCATTTGAATTATCAACGTAATAGGCGCAATTTTCGCATGGGCCAGTGGATGGTTCTGTAGCACTGTAGCCATTGTTCACATTATCAATAGCCACTGGTAATGATGTACCGGGAACTATGGCAATATTCACCGCTCCTCCAGAAAATGGCCCCGCAATTCCAGGGCCTGAAATGAAAAAGCCAAAGACATCGTTGTATCCTGAATTCACATATTCAGGATATTCCTCCGAACCGAAAATGTAATTGAAGCGAAGTGTATCGCTCTGAGGTACGAAATCGAATTCGAGAATGGACGCGTCATACGTTTGAAAACCAGCGGCAAGCACCGTGAGGTCTGGATCCCCGATACCACCATTTCCAGCCCCTGCACTATTGGCGTTATCTGGCCCAACAGCAATGCTAGCCTGGCCAGATGTGAGAACTACCCCACTCTGCAGACCAAAGGTGGTTCCCGCTCCATTAAAGGTGCCTGCTGAACGCGCTGCCCCAACAAATGTGATGTTGGAAGCCGTTACACAAGAACCAAGCAGTACATTCTGAACATAATCTTGAACTTGCTGCGTAGTGGTGGCCTGACTGACCGAAATGGCTTGCGAAAATGCCCTATTGCAGAGAAAGAATCCAGCCAGCATCAATGCCAGTGGTGTCAAAAATCTGCTATGGGTTTTGAATAGTTTGATGCTACTACTGTTTCGTTTACACTACCCTAATTGGTCGCTTTACATTGCGCGAATTTTGTTGTACGAGTACTTTCTAAGAAGGTTTGAGTTTGATAGCAGAAATCGACAAATTGACAAACTCACCCTTCGAGTGTTAACATTGCGGTAATAAACGAGGTTGGTCTTATGCCTACTTTTGGGCAAATTCGTCACACATGTCCTTTGGATTCGTAGATATACTTCAGCTGATTGGTGCACTCGGTTTTTTCATCTACGGAATGAAGGTGATGAGCGATGGCATTCAAAAGGTTGCAGGCTCAAAAATGCGCGAGATTCTCAGCGCAATGACCTCAAACCGATTCCTTGGTCTGCTTACTGGCTTTTTGGTCACGGCTTTAGTTCAATCATCTTCTGCCACAACGGTGATGATTGTGAGTTTTGTGAATGCGGGACTGCTTAGTCTAGTGGAGTCAATCGGTGTGATTATGGGTGCGAACATTGGCACAACCATCACCGCTTGGCTCATTTCCATTCTGGGTTTCAAGGTTAAGATTTCTGCCGTGGCATTGCCAATCATTGCCATCGGATTCCCGTTGCTGTTCTCTTCTCGCACAAAGTGGAATTCTTGGGCACAGGTACTAATTGGGTTTGCCATCCTCTTTATGGGGTTAGATGAATTGAAAAACGCGGTTCCTGATTTAAAATCGAATCCTCAGATTCTCAGTTTTCTTCAACACTATGCTAATCTGGGCTATTTGTCCACGTTCATTTTCATTATTGTAGGAACTATAATCACACTTGTTGTGCAATCATCCAGTGCGGCAATGGCTCTCACACTTGTGATGTGCTACGAAGGTTGGATTCCCTTTGAGTTGGCTGCTGCCATGGTTCTTGGAGAAAACATCGGAACTACCATTACAGCAAATCTAGCGGCATTGGTCGGAAACGTACACGCCAAACGTGCTGCTGGAGCACACTTCATTTTTAACGTTTTCGGAGTTACATGGATGTTCATCGTCTTTCCTTTTTTCCTAAGAGGCATTTCTTGGTACATGGGAAATTACATGAGCATGTTCCCATCTGCTGATAGCGTAAATTTCAACCCAGAACACATTCCAATTGCGCTTTCCATCTTCCACACGAGCTTCAATATTCTTAATGTGGTTCTGCTCATTTGGTTTGTGCCGTTCATTGCTAAAACGGTTACCAAGGTCATTCCTTCAAAGGGAGATGATGAAGATTTCAGCCTCGAATTCATTGGTCGTGGTTTGATGAAAACTCCAGAAATCTCGCTTGTTGAGGTGGAGAATGAGATTGTCAAATTTGCCAAACTCAACTTGAAGGGAGTCAATAAAATTAGCGAGTTGATTGAAGAAACTGAATTGAAAAATCAGCAGCGGCTCATCAAAAAGATAAAGGAATATGAAGAGCACACCGACTTGATTGAACTCAAAGTGGGGGAGTTTCTGATGGAGCTTTCGCGTTCAGAACTTTCCAATGAGAGTTCGAGACGGGTGCAATCGTTCTTGTCCGTTGTCAATCACATGGAGTCTATAGGAGACATCTATTACCAAATGTCGCAATCAGTCGAACAGAAGATTGAAAAGAAAATCTGGTTTGAAGAAGGTCATCGCATTGATTTACGAGAAATGAGAGACCTGGTCATCCAGGGTATGAGGTTGATGATAAAAACCATCTCTCAAAAGCCGGAAAGCATTCAATTGATACAAGCTTCAGAAGTTGAAAAATTGCTTAATACGAAACGAGATAAATTCCGAGCTAAGAATTTCAAACGAATTGAGAAAGGCAAAGTGAGCTTAGAAGCCGGTCTTATTTACATGGATTTAATAGGTGGCTATGAGCGAATGGGCGACAATGTGATTCATGTGTCCCAAGCACTCAGAGGAGATCACTTAGACCTAGAGGACGAGATTACGACCTGATTAACATTACGGGATAATTATATCTGAAGTAACAATCGTATCGCTGTGCTGCAAGGCGCGGTCCACGATGTACATTTCATACCGAACAGTGTCGTAAGGTGTTCCCGGTCTGGCTGTCACTCCAACCTCCATTTCTCCTTCCAGTTCGCTACCACCACCTTCTGAGGTCAGTCTTTTAAACCTGACATGGAACGGAAATGGCGGTACAAACTCCACAAAATTGCCATTCTGCTTTTCAAAATAAGTGATGAACAGATTGTAGAAGTACGGCTGACTTGGCGCATTTTCGCCCAGCGTGTCGCCTTCATTAAGGCCCAAATCCCCGTCTCCATCCGTAAAGCTGAATTTCACCGCGCCCAACGAATCGCCAGCACCCATTGCAGCTGGATTCGGGTAAAATCCGAGGAACTCAATCTGTGGACGGTTCGGGAAATTCTCGCGTTTCAGACATGAAGCCAACGACACCACAAGCAGCACAAATAGAAGTCCCTTTCTCATAACTCAAAATTAGGCAATTTTGCGGCCAGCTTAGGAAGCATGAACACAACAACCGAACACATATCCGAACGCATCTTCTCCATGAACGAACACAACGATGTGTTGTTCGAGCAAATTGCATTGGAATTGTTCCAGTATCATGCGAAGAAGAACGAAACCTACCGTGAGTTTATTGGACATCTGGGAATCGAAGCCAAAAATGTATTAAAGCTGAATCAGATTCCATTTCTTCCCATTTCCATGTTCAAACGGAATCACGTTGGGATATTCAACGCTCCGCCCGAAGCGGTTTTCCTCAGTAGCGGCACAACAGGAATGGAGCGGAGCCAACATCATGTGGCAAGCTTGAAATTGTACGATCAAAGCCTTTATAATTGTTTCCATCAATTCTTCGGAAACGAGAAGGATTACTGCATTCTTGCCTTGCTTCCCTCCTATTTGGAACGGTCGAATTCATCGCTGGTTTATATGACCGAGAAGTTAATGAAGAAAAGCGGCCATGCTGATAATGGTTTCTATTTAGATCGCTTGACCACACTTTCAAAAGTGCTGAAGAAGAACTCCGAAAATGGCGTTAAAACCCTTTTGATAGGTGTGACTTTCGCCTTGCTCGAATTGGCCGAAAAACATTCTCAGCAGTTGAAAAACTGTACCATTTTGGAAACAGGGGGCATGAAAGGAAGACGAAAAGAAATGCCGCGTGAGGAAATTCATGAGATGCTAACTTCCGCTTTTGGAATGGATAAAATTGCCAGCGAATACGGCATGACAGAATTGCTAAGCCAAGCCTATTCACTGGGCGATGGCATTTTCCGAACGCCACCTTGGATGCGGGTTTATGTGCGCGAAGCGACTGATCCGTTATCCGTTTCCGAACGCGGAAAAGGCGCTTTAAATGTGATTGACCTTGCCAACATGCACAGTTGCCCATTCATTGCCACGCAGGATCTGGCACACATTCGCCAAGATCATTCGTTTGAGGTGTTGGGGAGGATGGATGATGCGGAAATGCGAGGTTGTAATCTGATGTTTTCATCGTAGAGACGCGATTCATCGCGTCTTCTCACAGCGACAATAGAAATTAGACGCGATAAATCGCGTCTCTACACGGTCTTAATCAGATAATAATTCTTCTTTCCACGCTGCGCGAGAATGTATTTTCCAGCTATCAGATAGGATGAATCAATCTTCAAATTGATGCTTCCGACCTTGTTCTGATTGATGGAAACACCGTTGCCTTGAATCATCTTTCTTGCTTCTCCTTTCGATGGAAAAATAGCTGTTGAATCGGCCAAAAAATCAATGACTGGAATTCCACCTTCGATGTCAGATTTCGCGACTTCAAACTGCGGAACGCCTTCGAAAATGGAAAGCAGATCACCCTCAGAAAGCTTGCGCAGACTTTCCTCCGTTCCTTTTCCGAAAAGGATTTCTGAAGCCGCGACTGCCGCATTGTAATCATCCTCAGAATGAACCCGCGTGGTCACATCTTTTGCCAATGCTTTTTGCAACCCTCTGGCGTGTGGTGCTTGATTGTGTTCGGCTTCGATTGCCTCGATTTCAGCTTTCGGCAGCAATGAAAAAATGCGGATGTATTTCTTCGCATCTTCATCAGACGCATTCAGCCAAAACTGGTAAAACTGGTACGGAGAAGTTCGATTCGGATCAAGCCAAACGTTGCCGCTTTCGGTCTTGCCGAACTTGCCGCCATCAGCTTTTGTGATGAGCGGAGCAACCAATGCTTTTGCTTCGCCCAAGCCCATTCTGCGAATCAGTTCCGTTCCCGTGACGATGTTTCCCCACTGATCGGAGCCACCCATTTGCAGTTTCACTCCTTTGGTTTTAAGCAAGTGTGCGAAGTCGTATCCTTGAACCAACTGATAACTGAATTCGGTGAATGAAAGTCCCGTTTCCAACCGATTCTGAACCGAATCCTTAGACATCATGTAACTTACCGTGATGTGCTTTCCAATATCGCGCATGAACTGCAGGAAACTCATTCCCTTAAACCAGTCGTAATTGTTTGCCAATTCGGCTTTGTTCTCACCGTTCTCAAACTCAAGGAACTTGAGCAGTTGGTTCCTGACACCTTCCTGATTCTTGCGAAGCGTTTCCTCATCCAACAGATTTCTTTCTGCCGATTTTCCCGATGGATCACCAATCATTCCTGTGGCGCCACCAACCAATGCAATTGGCTTATGACCAGCCAACTGAAGATGCTTCAACAGCATAATCGGAACGAGATTGCCAATATGTAGTGAATCAGAAGTTGGGTCAAAACCCACGTAACCCGTCACCATTTCGCGATTGAGCATTTCCTGCGTTTCGGGCATGCTATCGTGCAGCAGTCCGCGCCATTTCAGTTCTTCAATAAGGTCGTGGTTGGGTGTAAAGGACATTCTGAGTTATTTTGGATGGCAAATGTAGAACGGTCATCAACAATTTCCACAAAAACCCGTTCAATGTTTATATTACTACGACACACGCAGTAGTAATGGCATCAAGCAGCATCAAAACAAACATTTCCAGAATTCTGGACGAAATAAACGATGAGCGTTTTTTAAACAGCTTACTTGCCATGATGGAGGAGTATAATCGCACCGCACCGCAACTATCTGCCGAACAATTATCAGAGCTTGAACGGAGAATTGCAGACCACC
>JBDNJH010000202.1:0-7620 GCA_041687875.1 Flavobacteriales bacterium
CTTCTTAATAGAACGCACCTACCTGTCTCGAAAAAGTTGAAAAGTCTAACGCTGATAAACACGGATTTCTCTCTGTTTACGTCCTTGTTTTAACGACATAACCGTTAATTATCAGAATGTAATCTCTACGGAACTGAGTTTGGTTGTTCATTGATTTTGTGTCTAAACACAGATTGTCATTTTGAATCATTAGTTAGTAACTAACTAAACAACAATAGCTCAAAAACTATTTTCACCAATGAACTCCGTCAGAACCAAATCGCCCTGCTGGTGAAAAGTCGGCCCAAGTTCAGCTTTGAATTGGCAGCTTTCGAGATTATCCAAGCGATAATCGATGTGCTTGTTGCTGCCGCGATAATTTCTACTCTGATAAAGATCAACTGCTTGCGCGCGGGCGTCTAAACCGTCTAGATTTTCGAGAGATACGCCATAGATCTCTTTAAAATCTTCATACCACGGCAGCATAAAGAACGGCTCATGAATAATGGCCTGAAAATGAATGGGCATACTTCGCTTGGCCTGACAAGAAAATGTGTTGTCATCGGGCGAAACAAGCACGTTCACGTCTTTGGCAGTATTTTCTTCAATCCAGAAGTGCATTTTTTCCAGATTGGTATAGTTCCGATTTCCGACCATGTATTTGTGTTGATATGAATCAGAAAGAAATTTAGAATTGGTTATAGTTAAAGTGAGGAGGATGAAAAGGGAAAAAGAAAAAGGAAAAAGGTAGATGCGGGATTTGGTGAGTGGGAGAAAGCCTGAGAACAATGGCCCCACAAATCCAGCTACCATGATGGAACTGAATGCAGCAATCCAAACTGTAACTTTAAACCATTGCAGTTTTCCTAATGCTTGAATGTGCAGGAATTCGAGCCCCATAGCATAGACAATCATGCCCAAGATGCCGAAGGCTACAAAGGGAACAAAGAAGCCTCTATCGGATGGTTTTGTGAATGCGTAAAGCTCCACGCCTATCAAAGTCAGAAAGAGAAACTTGACGTAGTGCGTTACTGGAAATAAACTCGGGAGATAATGATGATGATTACGAAAACGGTAAAGAATCTCGTAGTACAAGTCCTTGTCGTAAGCTGTAGTTTCTGAAAACTGACGGGCAAAAGTTGGAACCAAAATGAACGCAGCCACCGCAAGAAAAGCAAGGCCGAAAACAGCCGTTTCTCGCACATTTCTTCTAAAAAACAAGAGAATCGCACTCAGCAAAAGGAACAGTTGCAATCCAACCAACGGCTGAAATAGTGTGGCAATTCCGAGTATGATGGCTGAAAGGAAAAACTTTGACCGAATGAATTGCAGCAGTGCAAAAGCCCCGATGCCTTTGGCGATTGTGCTAGAAATGAAGCTCCCGTACATTATGTGGTTCCCTCCTACCGTGAAATTGTAGAACACGAACATGGCCAGCAAGGGCGCCAACAGCACGGCCCAACGGTCGTGAAAGAGTTCTTCGGCAATGCCACTAAAGGAATACGCCATCAGCGCAATGCAGAGGAAAGTGAGGACGAAAAGACCCCATTCCAACCCGATAGACTCTGCCACAAGCAGCACCAATTTCTCATAGAAATGGCGCACCGTGAATATGGCATTGCTCTGATTGACGAAGTAATCGTTCGGGTAAAGTTGCGGGTCGAGTTGCTGATAGATCTGCGGCAGATGTTCGGCCTGATCGTCTGTATTGAACTGATAACCACGCACAAAAAGGAACAAAGCTGCCACCGCCAACGCATACCCAAAAAGCGGTAAAGAATTTCCGAAAGACCTCTGCTTCATTCTGCGCTCAAAATTAGCCTTAATTTTAGCCTTGAATAGAGAACATGAACAAACGCATTCTTCTGGTTGAAGACGAGGAAAGTCTACAAGACATCATCAAGCTAAACCTTGAGTTGGATGGCTATGAGGTGAATGCTGTGAATAACGGCAAGTTGGCCTTGGAGGAATTTGCTGCCAAACGCTTTGACCTAGTCATTCTGGATGTGATGCTGCCCGAGGTGGACGGATTCACCATCTGTCAGACCATCCGATTGGAGAACACGCGGGTTCCCATTCTCTTTCTTACGGCCAAAAGTTCAGCTGAAGACCGCATTTTTGGATTAAAGATTGGTGATGATTACCTTACCAAGCCTTTCAATTTGGATGAATTTCTGCTTCGAGTGCAATCACTTTTGAAACGCGGCACCACGACCACCGATTTGAATATCGACCGCTTCCAATTTGAGAATTGTGTCATCAACTTCAGCTCCTTCACCATCACCGACATTGAAGGAAATGAACATCAACTCTCTAAAAAGGAAATGAAACTATTGCGCCTTTTTGTGGAACGTAGAAACGAAGTACTAAGCCGCGAAACAATTCTAGAAACCGTTTGGGGTTATGATGTCTTCCCTTCTACCCGCACCATCGACAATTACATCCTTGCTTTCAGAAAATACTTTGAGAAGAATCCGAAAGACCCTAAGCACTTCCACTCTGTGCGTAGTGTGGGGTATAAATTTGTGGCGTAGTCAATTGTTTGAGCCATTGACCGAATTGAATCGTCAACGCATTATGCCCACATTCTTAGCACAGCCCTATCCATTCTATTATGAACCATTGCGGCTGCCAAAACTTAGCGCAACCATTGCCGCTATTACCGCTGCGTTCCTCTTTTTTCTTAAACCTATTGGGATTGAAAATGGAATTGCACACCAACTGGTTGTCATTTGTACCGTTTATGGCGCCTTGGCAGGAATCATGTTTTACATCTATTTCAGAACGTTGCCAATCATTTTTCTAGACTTCTTCAACTCCGACAATTGGACTATTTTAAAGGAGATTCTCAGCTTTGTAGGACTTTTTCTACTGGTCGGCCTTGTCAATTTTATGGTGAGGCCGTTGCTGTTCGAGTCGGATTCCATCGGACAATCCGGGAAATTGCTCATTGATGTGACGAATACGTTTCTCGTAGGAATTCTCGTTTTGGGAATTCTCACCCTTGTCAATTTCAGGTATCTGTTCCAAAATCAGGAGGAAAAGGCAGAACTGCTCGGTTTTTTCCTGAAGAGTAAACAGTCGGTACAAAAACCAGCGACAGACGAATTGCGGGAGAATTCCATTCTACAAATACAGTCGAAAAATGAATCGTTCGAGCTTGATCCCAAACAGATTCGATTTATTAAGGCCGATGGAAACTACGTGATAGTTCATGATGGAAATAACGAGCGAACGAGTGAACAATTGAAGCGGATTCCATTGAAAGAGTTGGAGCACCAACTGCTGCCCTTCACTCACCTTTTCAGAACACATCGGGCCTATATCGTTAATCTGAACCATATAGTTGATATCAAAGGCAACGCCCAAGGCTATCAACTGAAATTGAGCGGAACACACGAGCTGATTCCCGTATCGCGGAGCTATTTAAAAGCGTTTGACGAGGCGTTCTCATCCCGTTGACGAACGGTTTTAACCTTGTATTTCACCACAAAAGCTTGCCATTCGTCACACGGTTTTGAAAACAGAAATAAAGAAGCTGTTTATTCGCATCATCGAATCCAATCCCTGACATTCGAACGTAAAATTACCATCCCATGAAAAAAATTATGCTCCCACTAGCGGCTGTTGCCGTATTCGGAATAGGTCTGTTTGTTGGCAGACAATTCCTTGCTCCATCCGAAAAACCTGCTATGCCAATGGTTTCGCTTACGGCTGGCACCGATTCGCTTTCGACATCTGCCAGCATTGGCAGTTTTTTCAGTGGCGATGTGATTGAAGTGCAAGATGGCGGTTCTATACAAGAAGCGGTTGGACGTGCTAAAGAAGGCGACCTGATACGCGTCTACCCCGGAACGTATTCTGAAACCGTATATGTTGACAAAGACAACATAACCCTGCAAGGAGTGATTCGTGATGGGAAATGGCCTGTATTGGACGGAAAGAAAACGCTAAACGATGGCATTCTTTATTCCGGCAACGGCATTCTTATCGAGAATTTCAAGATTATCGGATACAAGGGCAACGGCATTATGGGACAGGCCGGAAACAACTTCGTTATCCGTAATAATTGGGTGGATGATACAGGGGTCTATGGCATTTTTCCAGAATTCGGAAAGAACGGCCTCATCGACCACAACCGCCTGTCTGGGATTGAGGATGCTGCCATCTATGTGGGCATGTGCGACAACATTGATGTGCGCAACAACGAGGTGTTTAACAGCGTGGCTGGAATCGAAATTGAGAATTGCAGATATAGCCTTGTGGAGGAAAACTATATTCACGATAATACGGCTGGTATTCTGGTTTTTATCACGCCTGGGCTACCAATCAAAACCTGCGACCATACTATCGTTCGCGATAATTTCATTATAAACAACAACCACGCAAATTTCGGGCAGGAAGGATCTTTGGTGGCTTCTCTGCCTCCCGGAACGGGCATTGTGGTGATGGCTGCGGATAATGTGACTATCGAAAACAATCAGATTGTCGGAAACGATAACGTAGGAATCGTGATTACCGACCTCAGTTTCGGAGCGCAACTTTCTACCGATCCAGGATCAGAACCAAACCCAGATCGCATTGTGATCCTCGACAATTTCATGGCCGATAACGGTAAAAATCCGGTGGAAGATGTGAAAATGGCCATGGCCACCAAACTTTCTAAGCTTGGTCCAGATATTCTTGCCGTTGGAAATTCGAGCGGCTGCATTAGAAATGCTTCGAGCTATCGAAGTTTCGGAATCGATCATTTTGATAGATGCGACCATCCCGGAACGGCAGAAATAAAAACCTATCTATTGAACAAACCCGTACTTAGAAATATTGATGAATTTGAAAAAGGCAAATTGGCCTATTTTGGAGTTTGCTCCGGTTGTCATGCCTACGATATTCGCATGGTTGGCCCACCAACTCAGGTTATTCAAGCACTTTACAAAGACAATCCTCAGGCCATTGCCGATTACATTGCAAATCCGGTGCGCAAGCGCAAAGATTACCCCGAAATGCCGCCTCAAAACCATCTTTCTGAAGAGACCCGTTTGGCTGTTGCCAATTATTTGTTGAGTATTGAACGTCATCCACCTCAAGGAATGGGAAGATTATTCTACCACAAAGAGGTCTATGACGGAAAAGCCGAAAAGAGCGAATGACCATGATAAATAACACGTTGAGAGCCCTGCTACTAAGTGCGGGATTGTTCCAATGTCTGTGTATTACAGATGCAAGTGCCCAAGTAAACCCCAAGAATGTCACCATTATTCGAGACACGTTAGGTGTTCCGCATATTTTTGGGATAAGTGATGCAGATGCCGCCTACGGATTGGCGTACGCCCATTCTGAAGACAATTTCGTTGATATACAGGAGGCCATCATGGCCGGCAAGGGATTGCTGGGAAGTCATTTGGGCAAAGACGGTGTCCTCTTTGATTTCGGACTGAAACTATTGAACCTCGATTCGCTGGTGAAGGCACGGTATGAACTGGATCTTTCTCCCGAATACAGAAAGGTACTGGAGGGATTCACACAGGGTCTGAACGACTACGCCACGCAACATCCGAAAGAGATCCTGCTAAAAAAAACGTTTCCAGTAACACCGCAAGAACTCATCAACAGCTCCACACTCAGCATATCGTTGATGGCAGGTTTGGGAATGGCGCTCAAAGCTGTGAACGAGAATCGGATTGAAGAATTCATGGGGTCCAATGAGATGGAGATTGGCACGGGTTCCAACGCGTTGGCAGTTGCACCCGAAAAAATGGCAGATGGCCTGCCCTACCTGCTTATAAACTCGCATCAACCAATAGAAGGCCGCTTTGCATGGTATGAAGCGCATGTAGTAAGTGAAGAAGGTTGGAATTGCGTAGGAGGACTTTTTCCGGGCGGTTCGTGCGTATTTGTCGGTTCAACTCCAAATCTGGGTTGGGGACATACCTTCAACTACCATCAGTTTGGCGACATCTACAAATTGGAACTCAATCCGAAGAACAAGAAGCAATACAAGTATGATGGGGAATGGAAAGACTTCAACATCCGCAAGATTAAGCTCAAAGTGAAGATAGCTGGCATCAAAATAGGTGTTTCCAAAAAAGTAAAATGGTGTACCTACGGGCCCGTTTTTGAGAACAAATATGGCTCGTGGGGTTTCCGGTTTCCAGCGTATAACGACATCCGTGCCACCGAGCAATGGTTCCGTATGAACAAGGCGCAGAACTTCGGGGAATTCACCGAGGCCATGAAAATGCAGGCCGTTCCGCTTTTCAATACTATTTATGCCGATAAGGAAGGCAACATAATGCTTCACTCAGGCGGAAAGGTTCCCAAACGGAATCCGAAGTTGGATTGGACTTCTCCGATTACGGCCAATACATCTGCTTACAAATGGACAGAAATTATTGATTACGAGAACCTGCCACACGTAGAAAACCCCGAATGCGGATATGTTTACAATGCAAATAACACTCCGTTGCAATGCACAGGCGATAGCTGCAACTGGAATGAATATTTCCCTGGGCTACAGACCTTCATGTATAACAGAGGCGAACGGCTAGAATACCTGATGGGAAGCCACGAAGGGCAATTTACCGAGGCAGACCTCGACCGCATCAAGTTCGATACCAAGTATCACCCAAACGGGGAATATGAACAGCATTTTGAGGAGATGTTCAACTTAGATGAGAACAAATACGCTGATATTTCCGATGCCATCCACAAACTGAAACAATGGGACAGACAGGGAAATGCCGATAACATGGATGCCGCCTTGGCCATGGTGGTACACGACATCATGCGGTTGGAATTTGATGCCCCGTTTGCCCTTTTGATGATACGGAAGGAGAAAGTTTCGGAGGAAATGGCAGTGGATGCCATCAGAAAAGCAAAGAAATTATTGATGAGAACACACGGCACAATGGATGTTGCGCTGGGAGATGTTCAGCGGCTAATTCGGGGCGACAAGAGTCTTCCAGCCCACGGCCTTCGTGAAGTGCTACGCGCTACGGACACCAAACTTTACGATAAGAAGAAAGGAATTTATAAAGTGACGGGTGGAGATGGCTACATTCAGATAGCGCGTTTCTCAGACAATGGAACAGAGATCAGAAGCATAAACGCCTATGGTGCATCCAATCATGCCGACAGCCCACATTACACCGATCAGATGCAAATGTTCACGGACGAAGAGTATAGACCTGTTCCGTTACAGAAAGCGGAAGTCGAAAGAATGGCAGAAAGGAGTTATCATCCGGGAGAATGAAAGAAAAGTGAACGGATTTGGGCAGCAGACGCAGATTACATCTCCATCGTAATAGTATAATCCCAACTCTGAGTGGCATCTACGATAATTCTATAAGTAGCTTCCTGCTTGGTATCGGTGTTTGTAAGTCTTTTCCAAATCATATCTGGTTCTGAGGTTCTATCAATAATAATCTCATCATCATTTGCTTCCCAAGAAAAAGTTCCAGTTTGTGGATACGTGATTCCTGAGAAGGTATACGAATAGTCCTGCTCGCCTCTGCCGTTGCTTTTGAATTCAACCGTTCCTGAAGCGTTTGGGTCTTCGCCAGTAAATACAGGAATACCTGAAACATTCAAGGTTCCTTCTACCTTAGTTACTTCCCAAGTTCCGAAAAGCACCTTATCCAA
>JBDNJH010000203.1:0-9242 GCA_041687875.1 Flavobacteriales bacterium
TAAAAAATCTCTTGCTGAGATTGAGCAATTCTCGCAGCACACGCTCAATTGACAATGCATTTCGTCCTAATGTGCTAACTGGCTAATCTCCTAAATCGCTAATTTCTCCACCTTCAACTCCTCCCCATCCCACACGGCAAAATGCGGGTCTTTGAACCACGCACCCAAGTTGATGTAACGGGAGTTGTTGTCAACAACCCTATTCAGCACCAGATGGCGGTGCCCAAAAATGAAGTAGTCGAAATGTTCGGTTGCAAGAACAGACTTGCAGTATTGCAGCAGGCGTTCCTTCTCATCGCCTAAATAAACATCATCGGCAGCGTGGTTTGCTTGGCGGCTTCTTCCGCTCCAAAAATTAGCAAGGCCAACGCCTATGTCGGGGTGTATCCATTTAAAGAGCCAAATGCACAACGGGTTAGAGAATACCTTTTTGATGAACTTATATCCGTGGTCGCCAGTGCCCAAACCATCGCCATGCCCAATAAGGAACTTCTTTCCGTTCCATTGGCGGGTAATGGAGGCGCGGTGCATTTTTACGCCCAGTTCTTCCTCAAAATAGTTGAACATCCACATATCGTGGTTGCCCGTAAAAACATGCACCTGAATTCCCTTGTCGCACAGCTCAGCCATCTTGGCCTGAAACCGCACAAACCCTTTGGGAACAACGGTTTTGTATTCGTACCAGAAATCGAACAGGTCGCCAACCAGATACACTTCGGCAGCATCTTTAGAAATATCATCCAACCATTTCACCAGCAAATGCTCGCGCTCGCGGCTCGTTTCCTTATTCGGAACGCCTAGATGAAAATCGGATGCGAAGTAAATTTTTCCTTTCATACGTTGTGCGAAGGTCAGGATTTACGTTTAAGGAATTTTGACAAATGCTTGGGGTTTATTCTCGTGTCCCAAACGCCTACCACAATAATGTTTTGTGACCGTAGAATGTGAAAAACGATGTAATCCATAACGACCAATCCTCGAAAATATTGATATTCTGTTTGAATAGATGCAAACGGATAATTTGCTAAAAGCAGAGTTTGATTTCTCAAGGTTTTCAATAACCGTTTACTGTAATTAGAGTTGCCGTTTCTTTCATCGAAAAACTTTTTGATGGAGATGAGGTCTTTTCTCGCCCTTTCGGATCATACCACGGCTTTATTCCTCGCCATCCAGCAATTCCCTGAATAAATCTTCAGTAGAGTAGAAGTCACCTCTCTCATAGTCGGCCAAACCCTCCCTAACCATATTCCGCTGCTCATCATTCATGCGTAGAACCTTTCTATTATCCTGCATTCCGTACAGCAATTTGTAAACATCTTGCAATAGTTCTTCGTCATCAATTTGATTGATTCTGTCTAGTACCTTTTGCTTTATAGAGGCCATGAGGATTGGGTTAAGGAATATAGTATGAGTTTTGCTATTGCCAATCAGGTTAATCCCGTTTAGAAAGATAGTCTTCGGTAAATTCTTCCACGCTATTGACCATCGATTCCCAAGGTGCATGGAATGGAATGACGTGCAGGGAATTACCTACCTTTTTGAGATAGACCTTGTCATCATCAATCCGCAATTCTTTTGGAATGTTGATGGTCTGACCGTCTTTTGCGTCCAATATTTTAACTGTTTCAAATGCCATAATCCAAAGCTACATGAAATTAAGGGAGTCCGTATTCATTGTCCTTTGCTTTATCAATCCAATAATTGTTTCAACCGTTGTTGTGGTTCGAGTGCATTGAGGTTGAAGGTAAAACGAATTTGCTGCCCGTAATTGGAAGTATTCAGTTTTACATCTTCCCGTATGTCTTTCGAATAGAGGAAAGGGAAATGGAATTCCAACACGTCTCGAACAACAATGACGCTCACCCCAAACTCTGCTAGAAACAATTGCGAGCCGGGGAACGCATTCTTTGCACCCGCGTAGGTGCCCACACTGGCAAAGAATTCGAGCGGAATCCATTTATAGATGGTTGATGAGACGTTGAGTGCCAAAATCCAATCGTTGGACTGTCCGACCCGGATTCGGCTCTTGAAACCACCATCGCCTTCCATAATCTGCTGCTCCAGAAAACCGTTGCCCGGGTTTCGACCAATAAATGTTCCATCGTAGAGATAATCTTGATATTCCAGAAAAGAGTTCATCCTGAAATTGAACCCGGGAGTGGATGAACGCATGAAGAATTTCCCTGCGAAAAATCTAGCACGTATGCCGTAACCGTCCTTGAATTTGAATCTGTAAATTGCTTCTATGCCGAGTTTTGCCTCATTGTTGAGCCATTGAAGGTCTGTGTTCACTTCTCCGATGTGGGGTGAGAATTCACGTTTCCAATGATGGGTTATCTGCGGAATATTGCGCACCAGTTCTCCCTGTTCTGTGAAATACATGGTGTTGCGTACACGCAGACTATTCTCTGTATATCTTCTTCTGTGTTTAGGAAGGAAATCTAAACGCACAAACTGCCTAAGCAGATTGCGCGGCACTTGCGGACTGAATTTGTCGGAGGGATTATAATAGGGCCACACACGCCCCACATTGAAACGCTGCCCTGCCAATCCGACCGTTATGTTCGGGTATTTCTGATCAGGTTGGAATGTTTAGGAAATCTTTCCGGACCCAGTAATGGTTTTCGAGGTGAAGGCATACATGGGCATAATCATGTACGAAAATTTGTTGTTAGGAAGAATGTCGTTGTAAATGGCGGCTCCGAGCATAAGACCATCGTAGGTGTTCCAACCGAGGGTAGGTGCCAATGCAAACTGCGAACGGTAGGGGTTTTCGTAGTATCCTACAAAACGAGGCTGAATCTTTTCTACTTTCCTAAACGCGCCATTTACGCGCATCGTGTTGTTTTTCCGATTGATGTCTGGAATCACTTCCTGCGCATCAATGATGAGCCTGTCGCAATCGGCACAGTCGATTTCCAACCATTCCGAACTCCCCGTTCCCGTAAACCATTTTGTATCCACAAGCAGGTCTCCTTTGAACCAACTTATTGGAAAAGGGCCGTCAACCTTGCCGTTGTTATGCACCTTCACTTGCAGTTTCTCTCCTTCCTTTTTTATCTGAGTGATGGAATAATCCATCTTGTCTGCACTTCGAATCACATCGTCAAAAAACCATTTTAGCGAATCGCCAGAAACTTCAATAGCAACGGCTTCAAAATCTTCGAGCTGAGGGTGCTTGAACTTCCACTTTTGGAAATACGCAGACATAATCTTGTCCATTTTATCCTCTCCGAGATATGCCATCAGATAGTTGAAAGCGTAGGCAGTCTTCACGTAAACGATGCTACCGTAATTGGTTCGGGTATATTCTTCAGAAGGCAGTTCAATAGGCTGATCCTTATTTGCACGGGCTGCGACATTATATACGTGCTGCGACATGCTGCTGTACATCATATTATAGATGCCCACCCATTTCATGCCGAAGTCGATGAGCTTTTTGCCGCCATACACATCATGAATCGTCAGGTCAGGGTACTTGCGTTTCATGTAACGCGATTCGATGAATGAGTTTAATCCTTCATCCATCCAGGGGTGGTCGCGCTCATTGCTGCCCAACATGCCGTAGAACCAATTGTGTCCCACTTCGTGCATAATGGTTTCTTCCAGATTCTTGGCATTTCCACTTTCGCCAATAATGGTGATGTTGGGATATTCCATGCCGCCACCTTCAGAAAGCACACCATCAACAGCCGTTACATGGTTGTACGGATAATCGCCAACCCACAGTGAGTAGTAATAGGTGGCATCGTTCAGGTATTCGATGGCATTCTTCCAAAGGCCGAACTCATTGTTCGTGAACATGGCCCACGTGGTCACTTTTCTGCCCGAGTTTGGCAACGTAACTTCTCCCTTCAGCACATGATACCGCTTATCTGCAAACCACCCGAAATCGTGTACTTTCTCTTGATGATAATGCAGCGTTTTTGTTTTTGAAGAAGATTTGGGAAACGACATGTCCCAATCGTCAAACTCCTCAGGCTCTTTCGTTTCCTTCACCTTTTTGTTGAGCCAGGCCAGTTCCTTTTCGCCCTTCACAAGGTCGCCAGTTGCACCCACCACATAATTCTCAGGAAGCGTGATATGCACATCAAATGTTCCGAATTCGGAATAGAATTCTCCTTGTCCCAAGTAGGGCATCTGGTGCCACCCGGCCTTATCAAAAACCGCTGGTTTCGGGTACCATTGGGTGATTTGATAGGCTTGATCGAGGTGTCCCAATCGCGAAAAAATCCCTTTCGGAATCTGAACTCTGAATGGAGTTGTGATGGTAATTCGTTCGCCAGGTTCAAGGGGTTCGTTCAGGAAAACGCGGCAAATGTCGTTGTTCTTAGGGTCCATCTCCATCCGCGCCTTTTGTCCATTCACCTGAAAATCGAGGCTGTCTATCCAGCCACGGTCGCGATAGTTGGAGAAGTACAATTCGAGGTCGTCATCCTCACGCATCTGTTTCCCCAACGCTGATCTGCCATCCTTGTAAGCGTTCGGCCAAATATGAAACCAGATGAAGGTGAGGGTGGAGGTAGATTTGTTTACGTATTCAATGCTTTCGGAAGCATGCAGTTGATGGTTCTCATCATCCAACGATACATGAATCTCGTAGTTAACTTCCTGCTGGAAATATTCTTGGGAGTAAAGAGAAAATGGGAAAAGAAGAAAAAGTAGGCTGATACGAATTGCGAATAACAAACGAATATTCGAATTACGAATAAGCGTGTAGCTAGCGGATTCGTAATTCGTCATATTCGTACCGCGTAGCGGAATTCGTATCAGTTCTTGAATATTTCCTTGAGCTTCTGCTCCAACTGTTCACCTCGCAATCCTTTGGCGATGATGACTCCGTTCTCGTCCAGCAAATAAGTCATTGGAATGCCATCCAAACTGTAGGCCGGCACGAAGCTCGATTCCCAGAAACGGAGTTCAGAACCGTGCTTCCAGGTCAGTTTGTCCTGAGCAATGGCTTCCACCCATTTTTCGCCATTCTGATCCAACGAAACGCCAAATATTTCAAAACCTTTGCTTTTGTATTTGTCGTAAATCTTCACCACGTTTGGGTTCTCCATTCGGCATGGTTTGCACCACGAAGCCCAAAAATCAATCATCGTTACTTTTCCTTTAAAATCAGAAAGCTTGATGGTTTCTCCTTGAGGTGTTTTTAGAATCATTTCAGGTGCTACGGCCCCAATTTCTGTTCTTCCAGCGGCCTGTTGTTTGGAACGCACATCCACCAATTGTGTCTTGAACTGTTTGACGTAATCAGATTCGGGCATGATTGCGGTCAGATTGGCAGCCACTTTCTCAAACACTTCCATGTCCTGAGCAGGATTCAGCGATTGGACGGCAGACAGTGCAACCAACGAATTGGGGTTCTCTTCAATAAAACCAAGCACAAACTGACGTTTTTCGTCTTGCATTTCTTGAAAAACGGCATCAATTGCTTGCGCGATGGAATCCAATCTCGGATGATCTTGCTGCTGATAAGCCTGAAAGGTTTGCCTCAAACTATCCGTTCTGTTGAAAACACCTCTCAATTTCTGGTCGAGGTAACGGAGTTTGGTGGATCCTTCAGAACCTTCAATCTCACAGCTTACATTGAAGTCCAATGCGTTTCCGCTGAGCTCTGCATTTTCACCTTCATTCAAAAGGAGAATTACGAAGTTGTTTTCGTTGATCTTTAAGCGATAAAAACCAGCTTGCGTTATCTCGCCCGTGCTCAATTTGAATTTACCATCAGAACCGACTTCTGCCGAATCAACTGGGGTTACCGCTGTGGAAGAAAGATGCTCTAGTTGAACAGTTTCACCTTCCGCGTTCAGCAGATTTCCTTTTATGGTTGCTCCTTTTTGCGCACAACCCACAAGGAAAAAGAGAATGAATACCAAGGTGAAAGCCCCTCTGCCTACGGCTTCTCCCCAAAGGGGAGAAATTCGTGCTTTGAGGTTTGGTTTAGTTGAAGTTATTTGCATTGTATTTTAGTTTTTGGTTCCCGAATTCCCTTCCCTTTGGGAAGGTCAGGATGGGCTGTTGTCTAATTTCTGTCTTACAAATTGATTGGCCAGTTTCGGGTCAGCCTTTCCCTTACTCAATTTCATCACTTCGCCCATAAAGAGGCCGAGCACGCCTGTTTTTCCGCCACGGTATTCTTCCACTTTATCTGGGTAAGCCGCCAAAGCTGCATCAACCCATTCTTCCATCTGCCCGCTGTCGCTTTCTTGTATAAGATCAAGGCTTTGAGCAATTGCCAGTGGCGCTTTATCAGGCGTTCTGCACAACTCTGGAAATAGCTTTTGCGAAACTGCTGAGTGACTAACTTTTCCATCATCAATCAACGCGATGAGATCTGCCATGGCCTTTGGTTTCACAGGAAAATCCTCCATGTGAACCGCAAATTCATTCAAATACGATTTGATATCGCCCGTTACCCAATTGGAAGCCGCTTTGTAATTCTTGGTGTGAGAAGTCAGTTCGTTGAAATACAATGCAACAGGCTTGCTTTCGGTGAGAACGCCCGCATCGTATTCATTCAGTCCAAAATCCTCCGTGAATTTTTTGTGCAACTCGTTTGGCAATGCAGGCATCGTTGCTTTTACCTGAGCAATCCATTTCGCATCCACAATAACAGGCGGAAGGTCTGGCTCAGGAAAATAGCGGTAATCGTTCGCCATTTCCTTGCTTCGCATCACAAAGGTTGTTCCTTTTCCTGCATCAAAACTTCGCGTATCCTGACTGATTTCTCCTCCAGCTTCCAGTTCAGCAATCTGTCTTTCAATCTCAAACTCAATGGCACGTTGCACGTTACGAATCGAGTTCATGTTCTTCACCTCAACCCGTTTTCCAAATTTGCTCGCGCCTTTTAGCATCACCGAAATGTTGGCATCGCAACGGAGACTTCCTTCCTCCATGTTGCCATCACAAATCTCTAGGTAACGAACCAATTTCCGCACTTCCGAAATGTACGCGTAAGCCTCTTCACCACTTCGAATCTCAGGTTCAGAGACAATCTCCAACAGGGCAACACCAGCACGATTCAAGTCAACCAGCGTATCGAAGGGGTCTGTGTCGTGCATGCTTTTCCCAGCATCCTCTTCCATGTGAATTCGGGTAAGATTGATGCTTTTCTCTTCACCATTCTCCAACTTGAAACTAATGGCACCGCTCGTACAAATAGGTGTGGTGTCCTGAGTGATTTGATAGCCCTTTGGAAGATCCGCGTAGAAATAATTCTTGCGCGCATATTCGTTCCGCTCGCGAATGTTGCAACCGCAGGCCAATCCCAATTTGATGGCGCTATCAATCACAGCACGGTTCACTTTTGGCAGCGTTCCGGGATGACCAAGCGTGATTACACTCACGTTGCTGTTTGGCATTCCTCCGAATTCGGTGCTGTCGCTACTGTAAGCTTTCGATTTTGTCAAAAGCTGCATGTGCACTTCCAAGCCAATTACTGGCTGATATTTATCTCTTATTTCACTCATTGAACACGCCCATTTGGCTGTATTTCTCAATTCTTCTGTCAATACGTTCTTGCGGATCCATGTTATGCAAACGCGTCAAATGCTTCTTAATTTCCTTTTTCACGTTGGTAAATGTGGTTTCGAAATCTCTGTGCGCTCCGCCTAAAGGTTCGGGAATGATTCCAGCAATTAGCTTCTGTTCGAGCAAATCTTCAGGCGTCAATTTTAGCGATTCGGCTGCTTGTTCCTTATGATCTCGGCTGCGCCACAGAATGGTTGAACAACTCTCAGGAGAAATCACCGAATACCACGTGTTTTCCAACATAAAAACCTTGTCTCCAATTCCGATTCCGAGTGCACCGCCCGAAGCGCCTTCACCGATAATTACGCAGATGATTGGCACTTTTAGTTGCATCATTTCGATGATGTTCCTTGCAATTGCTTCGCCTTGACCGCGCTCCTCAGCCTCAATTCCAGGAAATGCGCCTGGCGTATCGATAAAAGTGATGACAGGCTTATTGAATTTCTCCGCCAATTTCATCAACCTCAACGCTTTGCGATAACCTTCTGGATTAGCCATTCCGAAATTTCGGTACTGACGCATCTTGGTGTTGATTCCTTTCTGCTGTCCTATAAGCATCACGGTTTTTCCGTCAATACTTCCAAAACCGCCCACCATCGCTTTGTCATCCTTTACGGTGCGGTCGCCAAACAACTCCACAAAGGTGTTGTCGGTTAGCGCACGTATATGAGCCAACGTATAAGGTCGACTTGTATGTCGTGCAACTTGAACCCGCTGCCATGGAGTAAGACTACTGTAGATTTCTTGGGTCCGCAGTTTGATGCTGACTTCCAGTTCCTCGATTGTCTTGCTCGCATCTACCTTGCCCTTCTCATGAATGGCACGCGATTTTTCGAGCTGTTCTTCCAACTCCTGAATATCACTTTCAAAATCAAGAAAGGTCACTGCCATGGTCGCCATTTTAGGCCGCAAAGATAAGGGATGTGATGGACACTGAAGGGTTGATGGAAGAAGGATGTTGATTGCTCAGTTTACTTTGCAGGAAGTTCAAATCCACCCGTTTCGAGAAAAATGTCTTCAGGATTTTCCATGATGTAGAATCGGTCATTGATACGTTCCATGCGCGATTCCCATTCCGAAACGGTTTGCATATCGTTCAGCGGCCAAAGGCTTCCTACTAAAGCAGTGGAACAAGTTGTGTCCAAATAGCATTCATTCGTTTGGTCAATAAATCGCTGCACGCGGTCTTCCATAGAAAGGTACCGGAAACTCATTTCCTCGTTTCCAAGGTAATTCAGTTGCCAAAAAACTTGCCACTCCGAAGCAAATGCGTGGCTTATATTACGCTTTTCTAGTTCTGATTTTAGCTCGTTTAGTACCTGCATATCATTGAGGTGAGCTTCGAGCCAAAAGCTTACAAACTGCTTGTATCTCATTGTTGTGGGTATGAGCGCTGCAAACATTGAAATGAATAATATCATGCGAGTAGTCGGTTTTATTTCTACCAATTGACCTGCTGCAAACCAAACAAGAAGCAACAGTACCCCAGTGAAGAAAGGCAGTAAGTAGCGACCGCCTCCAATTCCTAACGCTACGGACGGAACAAGAGATAGTACCATGCCCAAAAGCAGGAGCAGTACTTGTATTCGTAGTGGTTTTGAGCCTTTGGCGATCATTAGAATCAAGGCTAGCACGGTCAGCAAAAGAAAAAGTGCGCTGCCAATTTTAACTAATGTTGGAACCTCGTATATGTCGCTATAAGCGTA
>JBDNJH010000028.1:0-11491 GCA_041687875.1 Flavobacteriales bacterium
AGGTTCACCTTCAGCCATTTCTCCACATTCAGTTTATTAAAGGCAAGCCATTTGCCACCAACAAGTGTTTTCAGAATTCGCGTTCGGAGATTATGGTGCAAGTCAACCACCAAGTCAGGTTTAAAAGCTTTCAGCTCTGACGCCAACGCATTCAGGCTTTCGTCCAAAAGGAATACACCATTCAAATGCAGATTCGGTGCTACCAACTCGGCATACTGCTTCTTGGTCACAAAACGGATATCTGCCGCTGGGTATTTCTTACGCAGCACCCGCACTACTGGTGTTGTGAGAACAATATCCCCAATGGAACTAAAACGAATGATAAGAATGCGCTGCATGTGCGGCAAATATAACCTCGCCCCGTTTGTCACGCTTAGCTTATTGAAGAGAAACAAGCGTCTCATCTTCAATTCACTCGGAGTTTCTGAAAACGAGATGCTTCGTTCCTCAGCATGACAGACGCAGTCCGATTTTTTGTCATTCCGAGGAACGAGGAATCTCAAGGTGGAGTTAATAAGAGATACTTCCTTGCTCCTGCACCAACTACAACGCGTCATTCCGACCGAGGTACGAGCGGAGGAATCTATCATTCAATCGTATAGATGTTTCAACTCGTTCTTCGCTCAACATGACGAGGACTTACCTTGGTGTCATTACTTTTGCCGCCATGCACCTCATAGACACACACGCACATATATATAGTGACCAGTTTGATGCCGACCTGTCTGATATGATGGAACGAGCCGCGCAGAACGGTGTGCAGCGCATTCTTCTACCAAATGTCGATAGCAGTTCTACTCCGCGACTTTGGAATGTGGTGAATACCTATCCGGAACGCTGCTTTCCAATGATGGGAATTCATCCCTGTTCGGTAAATGAATCCATTGCCGCTGAACTAAAACATGTAGAAACCGAACTCGCCACAGGAAAATACATTGCTGTTGGCGAAATTGGCATCGACCTATTTTGGGACAAGACATATATAAAGGAGCAAATTGCTGCATTTGAGCAGCAAATGGAATGGGCCAAGGAATTGAACTTGCCCGTTGCCATCCATTGCCGCGATTCGTTTGATGAGATTTTTGCTTCGGTAGAAAAAGTGCAAGACGGCAGATTGCGTGGCGTTTTACATTGCTTTACAGGAAATGAAGAGCAGGCAAAACGCACCATCGAACTTGGTCTTCATATTGGATTAGGTGGCGTGCTCACCTTTAAGAACAGTGGTGTTGCTGATGCCGTGAAAAATATTTCGATGGAGAAAATTCTCCTCGAAACAGATTCGCCTTACCTCGCTCCTACTCCTTACCGCGGCAAGCGCAACGAAAGTGGCTACACCAAACTGGTGGCCGAAAAACTGGCGGAAGTGAAAGGAATCTCCTTAGAAGAAATTGCGCGCATCACTACGACAAATGCCGAAAGACTTTTCAACCTTTAAACTACTTCTATGTCCAAACCGAAGGTTCTCATTATATATACAGGCGGCACCATCGGCATGATTCGCGATGAAAAGACCAGAACCCTTATCCCTTTCCGTTTGGAACGTGTGGTTCAATCCATTCCGTCCATTCTCGAATTGGGCCTTGAGATACATTCCATGGAACTGGATGAAATCATCGATTCGTCCAACGTCACACCTAAAATGTGGCTTGAACTGGCGGAAATCATAGACGAGTACTACAATGATTTTGACGGCTTTGTAATCCTTCATGGGTCGGATACCATGGCTTATAGTGCTTCGGCTCTCAGCTTTTTGCTCGAAAACTTAGGCAAACCAGTCATCTTCACAGGAAGTCAACTGCCTATTGGATTGCCACGGACAGACGCCAGAGAGAATCTGATAACCGCATTGACTATTGCGGGAATGCGTAATAAAGACGGCCATTCGCTCATACCAGAAGTATGCGTCTATTTTGAAGATAGACTCTATCGCGGAAACCGTACCTATAAATACAACTCAGAAAACTTTGATGCATTTATTTCACGTAACTATCCAATTCTAGCCGAAGCGGGCGTTCGTATTAAAATCTTTGAAGAAAGGTTGCTCGCACAATCAACTAAGGATTTTGTCGTTCATAAAACCATGAATTCGAATGTGGCTGTTCTCAAACTGTTTCCAGGACTAAAACTCCAAAACTATCCGAAACTTTACAAAGACTCGGGCATTGAAGCCGTTATCATAGAAACATTTGGCTCTGGAAACGGGCCAACCAGCGGAGATTTCTTACCTGCGGTGAAAGAATTGATAGAAAATGGCATCCTTGTTTTGAACATCACCCAGTGTCGTGAAGGAAAAGTGGAGATGGGAAAATACGAAACCAGCGAAAAATTGTTGAGCCTTGGAGTCATAAGTGGAGCCGACCTCACCTTCGAATCTGCCATCGCCAAAGCCATGTTCGTACTCGGATTGACTACCGATTTGAATGAACGAAGACAATTACTAGCAACAGACCTTAGAGGAGAAATGACGGTTTAAAAATCGCCCCATTGACGAATGACATTTTTTGTATTTTGCGCCCCAATTTGGGGGATAGCGGGGCAAGGGAGAAGTGGCCGAGTGGCTGAAGGCGCACGCTTGGAAAGCGTGTAAACCCCAAAAGGGTTTCGAGGGTTCGAATCCCTCCTTCTCCGCAAGGATAGAAAAGTATAGATTTGTAATTGTTAACCATTAAATAAATAGTTGAAGAACTAACCACGATCAGAATCATGAAAAAGTTGTTTGCCCTTATCACCTTTGCTGCAGTTTTGAACTTCAGCTACGCACCTGTAGTAATTGCTCAGGACTCAACAGCAACAGAAGTTGTTGAAACAACCTCCGAAGAAGTGGCAGAAGCCGCTCCGATGGAATCGAGTACAGACATTGAAGAAGCAGAAGAAGCTCCGCAGAGTTTCCACCAAACATTGAAAACCAAATTCATCGAAGGTGGAGCCGGTTTTATGGGAGTTGTTTTATTAGTGCTGATTCTTGGTCTTGCGCTTTGTATTGAGCGTATCATTTATTTGAGCCTTGCCACTGGTAACTCTGATAAACTTTTGGGCGAGATTGAAACCAGCCTTAAATCAGGTGGTGTTGATGCCGCAAAAGAAGTTTGCAGAAACACAAAAGGCCCTGTTGCCAGTATTTTCTACCAAGGATTGAGCAGAAAAGATGAAGGTCTTGATATGGTTGAGAAGTCAATTGTTTCTTACGGATCAGTTCAAATGGGTCTTTTGGAAAAAGGACTTTCTTGGATTTCTCTTTGTATCGCTCTTGCTCCAATGCTTGGTTTCATGGGAACAGTAATAGGTATGATTGGTGCATTTGATGCGATTGAAGCAGCAGGTGACATCTCTCCATCATTGGTTGCTGGAGGTATCAAGGTCGCACTTTTGACCACAGTATTCGGTCTTATAGTAGCGATGATCCTTCAAGTATTTTACAATTACATTATTGCCAAAGTGGATAGCCTTGTTAACGATATGGAAAACGCTTCCATCACGTTCATGGACATTCTTGTAAAAAACAACAAGTAATATCATTGGCAATTAACCGTTAAAGAAAGAATCATGGCAGATTTCATGACAAACTATGGCATTATCATCTGTTACATCCTTTTGGCTGTAGCGGTTTTGGCTGCTGTTGTTTTCCCAATCATCCAACTCATTAAGAATCCGAAAGGTGCTAAAGGCGCATTGGTCGGAATCGGAGCACTGGTTGTGGTGTTGGGAATTTCCCACGCACTCTCTTCAGATGCTATTCCCGGTAATTTGGATATCACTCCTGCCGGAGCCAAACAAGTTGACACAGGGCTTTATGCCTTCTACATTCTTGCTGCTGTTGCAGTCGTTTCATTGGTTTATTCTGAAGTAGCTAAACTGTTTAAGTAATGGCTCGTTCGAAAAGAGAAATACAAGAAATCAATGCTGGCTCAATGGCCGACATTGCGTTCCTGTTGCTTATTTTCTTTCTGGTTACAACCACCATGGACGTGGACACTGGTCTGATGCGTGTACTTCCTCCACCCATTTTGGAAGATGTTCCACCACCACCGCCAGTTAAAATGCGAAATGTATTCGTAGTGCTTGCCAACTCGCAAGACTTCCTTTTGGTAGAAAACGATTACATGCAAGTGGAGGATTTGAAAGATGCCGCAAAGGAATTTATCATTGGAAAACCGGGCAATCCTGGGGATGAGCGTTTTCCTGAGTTTAAAGCCTCTCAGGACCCTCTAATCATTAAGTACTTCGGACCGAATTACCCAATCTCTAAACAGATTGTGTCACTTCAAAATGACCGTGGAACTTCTTACCAACTTTACATCGCCATTCAGGATCAGCTAGCTGCAGCCTATAGCGAAGTGAGAAATGAAGTTGCCATGAACAAATTTGGCAAGAAGTACGATGAATTGAAGGATAGCAAGAATGCCGTTGACAATGACAAGGCAAAGGCTATCCGTGCATTGATTCCACAGAGGATATCGGAAGCAGAACCAAAAGAAATCGGAGGGTAATGCAGATTAGAAAGAAAGGTAAAAAGGAAGTTCCGCCAGTATCTACAGCTTCGCTGCCAGATATTGTTTTCATGCTTTTGTTCTTCTTCATGGTAACTACCGTGATGAGAGAAACTTCTTTGAAGGTGACTCACGTTATTCCAAAGGCGAAAGAAGTAGCCAAGTTGGAACGTAAATCTTTGGTAGCATATATTCACATTGGCCCGCCACTGAAGCCACTTCAGTCGATTTATGGTACAGAGCCTAGAATTCAACTGGATGATGCTTTCGCTCTTCCATCTGACATTCCAACGTTTGTTGAATCGGTGAAATCACAGACTAACGAAGCCGAGGTTCCTTTGCTTACGTATTCGCTTAAAGTGGATGTAAAAACAAAAATGGGCATCGTGGTTGACGTGAAGCAAGAACTTAGAAAAGCAAATGCATTGAAGATTAACTATTCAACAAGCAGAATCATAGATAAAACAGCCCAGTGAAAAGTTGTTTTTTCGATAGAATATAGAAAAAGGGAATCAAATTGGTTCCCTTTTTTGTTTTTAGACCTGACCTATTTCTAGACCCTTCCTTCGTCAGGCTGACAAACGCGGGGATGTGCTAATGAATACGTTTATCCGTCTGTCTTTCTAACGAAGGAAGGAAGGAAGGAAGGAAGGAAGGAAGGAAGGAAGGAACTCGATATATTTGTTCAAGACCTAACTGGTCTTGGCTGGTCGAGATTCCTGAAACTGTTTGAACAGATACAGCAGCATCAAGCAAAATATCAACGAGAACGCAGCAATAGTTGGATTGCCAATTCCAGCACTTTCCAAACTTGAATCAATCGAATTGTGCTGAATACCGTATGCCACTCCTACTGCCAAAGCGTTATTCGTGAAGTGAGCAATAATTGGATACCAGAGATTTCCGCTCCAGAAGAACAAGTAGCCCATGGCAACTCCCATCAACATACGAGGAACAAAACCGAGAAATTGCATGTGAACCGCACTAAACAAGATTGCCGCCAGCCAAATGGCCACATGCGGATTCATCATCTTTTGTAACCCGCGTTGCATTATTCCGCGAAAAATCAACTCTTCACCTATTGCGGGTAGCAGGGCTATCATAATCAAGTTCAAAATAAGGAGTCCGACATTCGGCATATCGAGAAATAGCTTGGTAATTTCTTCGGCCTGAGATTCCTTTCCCTCCAACCAATTACCTAAAAAGGTGGGAAGATTCCAAGTTGCATTCCATTCAGCCAAGTAGTTTACAAGTGGAAAAGCAACCATGAAGAATACGATACAGATCATAACGGATTGCCTCACTGGACCTGCAAAAAGCACCTTGACATTTCCGCAAGAAGACGATAGCCAGAGATAAATGACGGACGGAACGATGAGCATTCCGATTCCTTGAAGAAGTTGCATGGTGCGTAAGGCCGGAATCAACTCCGGGTTGGTCATGTCGTCCAAAAGCGAAGGTTGCGTCAGAAGAGGAACACCCAAAAACAGCTGAGAAATAACGAAGCCAATAAATGAGAAAACAGATGCTCCAGTGAATATAAGAAGCAGAAAAAACAAAACTCCATTAAGTGGAGAACGTTGTAAGTAAACTCGGAGGGAATCTATCAAACTGAGAATAAGTAAATTTGCAGCCGTTTTTGAACATGGTAAAGATAGGAGATATAGAGGTTGGGGAATTCCCGTTGTTGTTGGCTCCGATGGAGGATGTGAGCGACCCACCATTCCGTGCAGTGTGCAAGGAAAATGGTGCGGACGTCATGTACACGGAATTCATATCTGCGGAAGGCTTGATTAGAGACGCTGCCAAAAGCGTTCAGAAACTGGATATCTTCGAATACGAACGACCCATTGGGATTCAGATTTTTGGTGGCAACATTGAATCTATGAAGGAATCGACAGAGATTGCCACAGCCGCAAAACCAGACATCATCGACATTAATTACGGCTGTCCTGTTAAGAAAGTGACCTGCAAAGGTGCTGGTGCCGGCATTCTGAGAGACATTCCTAAGATGGTGAAAATGACGGCTGAAATTGTCAAAAGCACGCATCTACCTGTTACTGTAAAAACCCGTTTAGGATGGGATACGGAATCCATGTATGTGGAGGAAGTGACCGAACGCTTGCAGGACGTGGGTGTGAAAGCCATCAGCATTCACGGACGCACCCGTGTTCAGATGTATAAGGGCGAAGCTGACTGGACGCTCATCGGCAACATCAAGAACAATCCGCGTATTCACATTCCTGTTTTTGGGAATGGTGATGTTAACAGTCCAGAAAAGGCCAAGCTAATGCGCGACCAATTTGGAGTTGACGGCATTATGATTGGACGGGCCAGTATTGGTTATCCATGGGTTTTCAACGAAGTGAAACATTTTCTCAAAACAGGCGAACATCTTGCCCCACCTTCCATTAATGACCGCGTAAACACGTGCTTGAAACACTTTGATTTTTCCATCAAATGGAAGGGCGACATCGTTGGAAACGTGGAAATGAGAAGGCATTACTCAAACTACTTCAAAGGTTTCCGCGATTTCAAGCAGTTCCGTATGCAATTGGTGATGTCGAACAACAATGACGAGATCAGGCAGATACTGGAAGATGTCCGCCAATTTTACCATCAACTGGAAATGGAGATCGCGTAAATCGCATTTCCTGTCTGCGCCAAGATGATTCCACTTTGCTTTACTTAGGTATATTTGACTTTCTCCATAAAAACAAACGTATGAGGCAACTGATACAATTGAAGTTTCAATTCGCATTTTCGATATTAATTGCACTTTCACTAGCAGGTGGTTTTGCACAAGCTCAAGAATTTAGTGGAACGATAACCGATTCTAATAGTGGCGAGCCACTTTTTGGAGCCAGTGTGGTTCTCACTGGCACAGCAGTCGGTTCTACCACCGATTTTGACGGGAAGTTCAAATTCAATGCTGGAAAACAGCCACCATTTCAAGTAACGGTGTCGTACATCGGTTATCTTAAACAGGAAATCGAAGTAAAATCGCTATCAACTCCTCTTGTGGTAAAACTTGCTACAGATGCAGTAATGCTTGAAGGTGTTGTGGTAAGAGATGTTCGGATTTCTGAGAAGCAGAAGGAATCGGCCTTAACGGTAGAAACCATGGACATCATTGCCATTAAGGAGACCCCTGCTGCCAACTTTTATGACGGATTGGGAAACCTGAAAGGCGTTGACCTTACTGCGGCTAGTATCGGTTTCAAGGTCATTAACACACGTGGATTCAATAGTACCTCTCCCGTGCGTTCGCTTCAGGTCATTGATGGGGTAGACAACCAGTCGCCCGGTCTTAATTTCAGTTTAGGCAACTTTCTTGGTGCTTCCGAACTGGATGTTCTGAAGGTAGATATCGTGCAGGGAGCCAGTTCCGCTTTCTATGGGCCTAACGCGTTTAACGGTGTGATTGACATGCGGACTAAAAGTCCTTTTATTAAACCCGGATTAGAAGCACAAGTGAAAATCGGAGAACGAAATTTGGCTGAGGCTGCTGTTCGTTGGGCTCAAGTATTCAAGAATAAGGATGGTGAGGACAAATTCGCTTACAAGGTCAACCTTTTCTATCTACAGGCCAATGACTGGGTGGCGGACGACTTAAATCCAGTTTACGACTTGGGCATTCCGGCCAGTAATCCGGGTGGGTATGATGCCGTGAACCGCTACGGAGATGAAGACCTTGCTGGCGGGAATGATTTTTCCAGTCAGATTGCCAATTACCCAGGCTTGGGCACCTTTTTCCGAAGAGGTTATATGGAGAAGGATTTGGTTGATTACAACACACGGAATTTTAAAGCAAACCTGGCCATGCATTACAGGGTAAAGCGTGATGTAGAACTCATTTATTCCTTCAATTTCGGCACAGGAACCACCGTATATCAGGGAGAAAATCGTTTCTCTTTAAAAGACATGTTGTTCTTTCAGAATAGAATAGAACTGGCAAAGAAAGACAGGTGGTTTGTTCGGGCGTATTCTACAAACGAGGATGCTGGCAACTCTTACGATGCAGTTGTTACAGCCTTCAAGCTTCTAAATAACCAACGAACGCTAGAAGATTACAACATTTCTTACGCCAATTATTGGATTAGTCAAATTCGTCCAGAAGTTCGGGCGTTGCTTGCTGACAATGGGGTAACATTTGGAGGTGCTGGGGTTGGTTGGGATACAGAAGCCATTCAAGCTGTATTGGCACAAAATCCCGAACAATTGGCGGCATGGCATCAGCAAACCACTAACGCATTGGAAGGCGATCCTTTGCAAGGATACCCTGCCCCTGGAACTCAAACCTTCAACGATCTTTTCAATCAAATCAGTACTACTACCTACACCGACAACAGTTTGGACGGTGGCGGATCACGTTTCTTTGACAAGTCAGCACTTTACCATATTCATGGAGAATATAAGTTAGACCCTTCCATTAAAGGAACCGAGTTGGGACAATTTACCTTTGGCGGCAATGGCCGTTTGTATGCTCCAATTTCTAGGGGAACAATCTTTGACGAGATGCGAATAGCACAGGGAGCCGAATCCGTTTTATGGTATACAGATCCGACAACCCAAGAAGACGTTTTTAGGGATTCTGCCGTTTTCGATACCACATTCAGGAGAATATTCAATTGGGAATTTGGAGTTTATGCCGGATGGGACCGTAAGTTTTTCAATGATAAACTGAAGATTAGTGCAGCCTTGCGAATGGACAAAAACCAAAATTTCCCATTCGTATTCTCTCCCGCGGCATCATTGGTTTATATGCCAAGCAAAGACCACACAATCCGAGGTGGATTCTCTTCGGCTATTCGAAACCCAACGTTGGCTGATCAATATCTATACTACGATGTAGGCAGAGCAATTCTTGTAGGAAACATCAACGGGTTCAACGATTTGATTACAGTTGAATCATTTATCGACTATTTGGGGGCCGGAGCAGGAGTTGCCAACGACACCATTCTCAACTATTTTGACGTTGCTCCCATTGTACCGGAGAAAGTAAAGACTGGCGAAATAGGTTACCGCGGTTTCTTTTTCGGCCATCTTTACGTTGACGCCTCCTATTATTTAAGTTTTTACGATGATTTTATCGGATTCAATCTTGGTGTAGAGTCTAAGTTTGACACCGTTCTTGGCCTACCAATTGGCCCGCAAGCATACAGGGTTGCAGCCAACAGCACCAACCAGGTAATTACGCAAGGCGCTTCCATTGCGCTTAGCTATTACTTCAAAAACAAGTATACAGTAACAGGAAATTACTCGTGGAACAAGCTCCAGAAAACAAATGCTGACGACCCCATCATTCCTGCATTTAACACACCTGAGCACAAATTCAATCTCGGATTTTCTGGGCGAGATTTGGGCAAAGCCAAGTTAGGTCACTTCGGATTTAGTATGAATTACAAATGGATTCAGGGATTCATTTTTGAAGGGTCTCCCCAATTCACAGGATTCGTTCCAACCTACGATATGTTCGATGCACAGGTCAGCTACCGAATTCCGAGCAATTTCGTGACATTCAAATTGGGAGTCTCTAACCTATTCGGCATCATGCCATTCTTTGATGAAGGAACTGTTGGCGAGCGTTTTGAAAACGCTTTCGACAATAAGAATATTCAAGTTTACGGAGGACCCAGAGTTGGTCGTCTGGCGTACCTATCTATTTTGTTTGAGTGGAACTAATCTTTTACTACCTTTAAACCTTATTTAAAATAAAAAACCATGAAAAAACTATTACTCTCAATCTTAGCCTTTGGGCTGAGTGCTGGGCTTGCTCAGGCTCAAGTACGTTATCTGGACGAGGTCTTCTCGGACGTAACTACTTCTACAAATGTCCAGTTCGGAACGAACTACAATTTTCTTCTAGGATCACCCGCTCCAAACTTCTCCCTACTTACAGATGTTTATAGCCCAACAGGAGATAACGAAACTGGGCGTGCTGCCGTAATTGTGCTTCACACCGGAAACTTTCTTCCAAAGTACTTGAACCAAAGTCCATCTGGAGACAACAAGGATAGTTCTGTTGTAGTTTCTGCTGAACTTTTTGCGAAAAGAGGTTATGTAGCTTTTGCTCCTGCTTATCGTTTGGGTTGGAATGCAACAACTACGGATCCAATAACTGGTTCTGACGTGCGTAAGGGAACACTTCTTACTGCCGTGTATCGCGCCATTAACGACACCAAATCCTTGGTTCGTTTTATCAAAAAATCAGTTGCTGAAGATGGTAATCCTTACGGTATAGACCCAAATAAGATTATCATTTATGGTCATGGATCGGGAGGATACGTCTCTCTAGCCTACGGTTCGCTAGACAGACTAGAAGAACTCCAACTAGAAGCAAGTGGCAAATGGTTGAGCAGCGTGGATGTGCCTACAATGGGATATGTTGCTAACCAACTTTACTTGAATCCAGCAGTTGTTGGTTCTGTTGAAGGTTTTGGCGGAATTTACAACGACACAAACCACTTTGGTTATTCAAATGATGTTGCTGCGTGTATTAACGTAGGCGGTGCTTTAGGAGATTCTGCTTGGATGGAAGTGGGCGAGCCACCGATTATCTCTTTCCATTGCCCTGATGATGGTTTCGCGCCATTTACTCAAGGAATCGTTATTGTACCTACTACTGGAGAAACTGTTGTGGACGTAGTTGGAAGTCGTTGGGCTATTGGTCAGGCGAACGCAATAGGAAATAACGACCCGTTGTACAATGGAAAAGTGTACAACGATCCGTATACCATTGCAGCAGATGCTGCGCTCGCTTCGAGCCACCCGTCTCTTGGTCTCAACCCTGCTGATTACAAAGGTTTATTCCCATTCCTTCGTCCAACAATCCAATTCCCATTCCAAGAATCATCTCCTTGGGATTGGTGGGATGGTCCAACCGTTCTTGCCGCTGCAAGCCCGTTTCTTACCGCATCTGGTGCTCAAACAATGCTTACCAACGCTGGTCTTGGTAGCCCAACGATGTCTTCTTTTCAAGGAAAAGCATATTTAGATTCTAT
>JBDNJH010000204.1:0-3963 GCA_041687875.1 Flavobacteriales bacterium
ATAGACTTGGCAATGTGGGAGTGGCCCTTGGAGTGGCAGGGGCTGGAATTGCCTTTGCCCTCCAGGAAGTGATTGTGAGCATTGCAGGCTGGATCAGCATTGTCATTTCTGGCGTGCCGAGCGTAGGGCAACGGGTTCAGATAGGCGATGCAAAGGGCGATATTATCGACATAGGTCTCATGCGCACCACCATCATGGAAATGGGCGATTGGGTGAAAGGCGACAGATACAACGGACGCATCATCACCCTTGCCAATAGCTACGTTTTTAAAGAGCGCATCCGAAATTATTCTGCCGAATATCCTTTTCTCTGGGACGAGATTGAAGTGCCGATCCGCACAGAAAGCGACCATCACTTGGCCAGAAAGGTTTTTACTGAGGTGGTGAATGAGATATGTAAGGATTATGCAGAACAGAGCGAAGCCCAATGGAGACATTTGGCCTTAAAATACAGGGTAGAACAGGCACGGGTGCTGCCCATGGTCACCATGCGGTTTGACGAAAACTGGATGACCTTCACCTTGCGCTATATCGTTGATTACAAGTCGAGGGGAAGCACCAAGGACAAAATCTATACGGCCTTGATTGATGAGATTGCAAAACACGACACCTACAGATAAATAGCCCACGAATTTATTCGTGGGTTCAAAGGAATTTATTCGTGGGTTCAAAGGAATTTATTCATGAGTTATGGAATAAATTCGTGGGTTATGGATTTGAGTTCACGAACCATTTCAATGGTTTTCAGAGGATTACGTACAAAACAAGGGGACATGTCCCCTTGTTAGAAAAAAAATAAAAATGGATACGATAAACGTAGCAATAGGTCAGGTCAGATACCGCACCTATATCAACATGGGAAAGCACCAGATTATTGCCGATGAACCGAATGAATCTGGCGGCAAGGATGAAGGGCCGAATCCCATGCAATTGCTTTTGGCAAGTTTGGGAGCGTGTACTGCCATTACGTTGAGGATGTATGCGGATAGAAAAGAATGGCCGCTTGATGGAGTGGAAGTGAACCTGAGCATGGAGCAGGAAAAAGAAGAAGGTTCGCTTTCAACCACCATCCAAAGAAAAATCGAACTGAAAGGAGAACTTTCTGAAGACCAGAAAGTACGCCTTATGAAGATAGCAGACAAATGCCCTGTGCATAAGACAATTACATCGTCCATTGAGATAAATTCTGCCTTGGTCTAAAGACAAGACCAACCTTAGGTTTCAAAAGAAAACCACTCTATTATTAGGAAAACTGCCTTATCGTGCTATAATGGGGTCGAACTTATTTCTCCCTTATGATAGAAACGAAAGAATTTGATGCTCTAAATCGACCTTCTGAAATAGAAAAGAAGCAAATAGTCGACTTTTTGCACGAGAACCTTGAGCAATATGGTGACGCAAAGGCCGACATTCTTAAGTGCATCAATTATGCGGTGAAGGAAACCATGTCATTCGGTGGATTTGTGCTGTTGTCGTATGAGGGTAAGACCATCACGGGCGCGGTGATTGTGAACAAAACAGGAATGGGAGGATACATTCCTGAGAACATTCTGGTATACATCGCCACACACAAGGATTATCGGGGCAAGGGCATTGGCAAGAAGCTGATGGAGGAGACCCTCAACTTTGCCAAGGGCGACATTGCGCTGCACGTTGAAGCGAACAATCCAGCTAAGAGGTTGTATGAGAAGTACGGGTTTACCAATCCGTATCTCGAAATGCGCCTGAAGCGATAGTCGCAAAATTCCGCATCAGACCTGAGCTTGGTACTCGTCCAGCTCATTACATCATCATCAAACCGAATGCAAAAACCCGAATAATATGGCAATGCAAGCGCACATACCTACTAAACTACTGGTTAAACTGAGAAAGGTGCTTCACAAGCACCCCGAACTTTCTGGACACGAAACCGAAACAGCTATGCGCGTTGCAGGCTTTCTGGGTTCATACAAACCCACCAAACTCATAGAAGGTATTGGCGGAACAGGCGTGGCTGCGGTTTACACCTATTTCGATAGCGGCCCAACCGTACTTGTGCGTTGCGAATTGGATGCGCTGCCGATTAAAGAGATCAACACGTTCAGCTACAAATCGGAGGTTGAAAATGTATCACATAAGTGCGGGCACGATGGGCACATGGTGATTGTTGCAGGTGTGGCGGCTCACTTCAGCAAGAACCGCCCTAAGGTTGGGAAGGTCGTGCTGTTGTTTCAACCAGCAGAAGAGAATGGGGAAGGAGCAAAGGCTATTTTGGAAGACCCTCAATTTGAAGACCTCAAACCTGATTATGTAGTTGCCCTGCACAATTTGCCGGGCTATCCACTGCATCAGGTGGTGTGCCGACCAGGCAGCTTTACGGCTTCGGTGCAGAGCATCATTATCAAATTACATGGCAAAACCTCGCATGCAGGCGAACCCGATATGGGCATCAATCCTGCGTTGGCAATTGCTGAAATATTGCAGAAAACCGATGCGTTGCAAGTTCCTCGCAACAAGCCTGATTTCAAGCAGGTCACACCTATTCAGATTGAGATGGGAGAAGAGGCTTACGGCATTTCGGCAGGTTATGGCGAGGTGAAACTCACCATCCGCACGTGGGACAGCGAAACGATGGACGTGTTGGCTGCCGATTGCGAGAAGCTTGTGAAGAAGATTGGTAAGAAGTACAAACTGAAAGTGGAGATTGATTGGACGCAGTTCTTTTCTGCCAATCAGAATGATGCAGAGATGGTGAATGTCATTCGCGAAGCGGCCGAACACAACGGATTTGAATACACAGAGAAGGAAGAACCGTTCCGCTGGGGCGAAGATTTCGGACTGTTTACTGAGAAATTCAAAGGCGCCATGTTCGGCATTGGGTCTGGAGAAAAAACACCCGCACTGCACAATCCAGACTACGATTTTCCGGATGAGATTATCCCAACGGGAGTGCGGATGTTCACCACAATCATTGACCAGTTGTTGAAGAAATAGATGACGAGTACTTCCATCATCGAAATCAGTGAAAGGGCTCTCAGAAACAACATCGATTTTCTGAAAACGACTTTGGGTGATAGCTGCCAGCTTTCTGCGGTTGTGAAGGGAAACGCCTACGGACATGGCATCAAAACCTATGTTCCTGTAGCAGAAAAATGTGGCGTCAATCACTTTTCGGTGTTCAGTGCAGACGAGGCGTTCAAAGCCAAAGAAGTGTTGAACGGAAGCCGGTTGATGATAATGGGTTTCGTTGACCAAAGTGATTTGCAATGGGCTATTGAGCATGATATTTCCTTTTTTGTGTTTGATCAAGGACGACTGGAAGCAGCGATAGCAGTAGCCAAGAAACTGCAGAAACCTGCGCGGATTCACATTGAGTTTGAGACAGGAATGAACCGTACGGGTCTTACTAAAGAAGAATTAAAACCCATCATTCAAATTCTGAAAACAAACCAAGAACACCTGATTGTGGAAGGTTTCTGCACGCATTACGCGGGAGCCGAAAGCATTGCCAATGACGAGCGTGTTAAGAACCAGATCATGTCCTTCGGACAGATGGACAGATGGATGATTGAACATGGGATTGTGCCTAAAAAGCGTCATACAGCCTGCTCGGCTGCCGCTATGAGCTACCCCGAAACGCGGATGGATATGGCGCGTGTTGGCATTATGCAATATGGTTTTTGGCCCAATCGGGAGACGTTTATCAATTATCTTAGCAGAAAAACGGACAAGACCGATCCGCTCAAGCGTGTCATTACGTGGAAGAGCAAGATTATGACCACACACGTGGTAAAACGTGGCGAATTTATCGGTTACGGAACCAGCTATATGGCCGAGAATGATACCAAAATTGCCATCGTCCCTGTTGGATATGCACACGGTTACAGCCGTTCGCTCAGTAATCAGGGACGCGTTCTCATCAACGGACAGCGCATGGGGATTATCGGAATGGTGAACATGAACATGCTCATCGTGGACATCACC
>JBDNJH010000205.1:0-26783 GCA_041687875.1 Flavobacteriales bacterium
AACTAACGCAAAAGCGTTACGTGTCCCGTGTAAAGGTGCGGATAGCCGAACAGATCTTCAACGTAAAACTGATACACGTACACACCCATTTCAACTTGCTTTCCGAGGTAAGTTCCATCCCAATGAAAATCGGGTTCGTTTGATTCAAAGATAAGCTTGCCCCAACGGTCGGTAATTTTCAAGTTGTAGGTGCGGATGCTTTCTCCCGCTCCATAGAATGTTTCGTTGATGCCGTTATCGTCTGGTGTGAATGCCGTTGGAATGTAGAACGTGAAGATTGGTTCTACTATCACCATACCGAGTTTCGTGTCCTCGCAATCTCCGTTGGTAACGGTCAATTGCAGCTCGTACGTTCCAGGCTGCTCATATATATGTGTTGGATTGATGGAAGTTGAGGATGTACCATCGCCCAAACTCCAATCCCAAGTTAGTGCGTGCTGCGATTCATTGGTCAACACAACCTCGGCATCAAGCAGGGAAAGCACCTCTTCCTTAATAGAGAAATCAGCCACGGGAGTGATGTTGGCCCGTACCGCATTCGCTACAGAAATAATCGTGTTGCAACCCTCGGTGCTGGTAACGGAAAGTGTGATGTCGTAATACCCAGAATCGGGATAGGTGTGCTGCGGACTGGGCAGGTTGGAGGTTGTCCCATCTCCAAGATCCCAATTGTAAGTAGCAATAATTCCCGTGGCAATGCTGGACTGATTTACAAAGAGTACATTATGTGGTGTACAACCTTCGGCCTCAATAAGGGCAAATGCAGGTTCGGGATTCGGAAAAACATCAACCCGTGTTGTTCCCGTGGCAACGCAACCGCTATCCGTTGTGGCGGTAAGCGAAACGGTGAAAATACCGTAATCCAAGTACGTGTGCGTAGCAGTGCTTCCGTTCAAAACAGTGCCATCGTCAAAATCCCAATCCCACGAAATGATGGTGTTGTCTTGTGGAGAAGAATTATTGATAAAACTGGTTTCATCATTCAGGCAGGTATCCATTCCAGAAATGTTCATTACGGGAGTTGGGTTAACGACAACGTCATGCTCCACAGTATCGCGGCAACCTTTAATGGTTTCTACTATAAGTTCTGCTTGATAAATGCCCGTTTGATTGTATGGATAAGATGGATTTGGCAAAGACGATGTGCCGATTGCATCTCCGAAATTCCATTCCCATTGATTAATGGAAGAACCGTTTACAGTTGATTCGTCTGTAAATTGCGTTGCGTTTCCTTCGCATTCTGTAGTAGCCGAGAATTCGGCAACAGGCTTATCATTAATGATAATGACCACTTCGGTCTGTTGGTAGCACCCAGCTGCGTCTGTAATTCCCAGCGTAACGGTGAATGGAGAAAAAACTGATTGCGTGTAAGCAAATGTTGGATTGTCTATAAAGCTAACCGTGTTTGGGAATGCAGGTAAGAAGGCATTGTTTCCAAAATCCCAGAACAGACTGGCAACGCTACCCGGACTCTGATTTAGGAATTGAATCACTTCGTTCTCACAAAATTCTTGTCCGTTATTGATGTTCATCGCAGGGACTGGCAAAGACAAAACCTCGGTGGTTGCAGTCGCACTGGCCGTGCAGCCATCGCCAGTAACCAATGCAAGGTCGATGGTGTACGTTCCGGCTGAGGTATATGTGTGTGTTGGGCTCGGATTCGCATCCGGTGGGGTTCCATCGCCAAAAGTCCAACTGTAAATGAGGCCGGTTCCTGTGCTGTTGTCGGTGATAATGGTCGGGTTGCCAAGACAAACCGAAGATGGTTGTACAAATGAGGCAACGGGCAAAGGAAAGACGGTGATCACCACATCATCTGTGTCTTCGCAGCCATTCACATCCGTTCCTGTTACCGTAAACGCGGTTGTATTCGACCCACTGAAAACAGGATTGCCAATGAGCGGATTGCTTAGTCCTGTGGTCGGACTCCAAGAGTAATTCAAAGTTCCTGGTGCTCCAAGTTGAACGGTTTGTCCAGCGCACATGCTGTCGTCAACTCCAGCATCCACCACGGGTAGTGGATTAACGGTAATGGTCATATCATCCGTATCCGCACAGCCGTTCGCATCGGTTACAGTAAGCACATAATTGGTTGTTGCTGATGGCGATGCCTGCGTTGTGGCACTGGCACCATCTACCAAATCGGTTGTAGGATTCCAGCTATATTGAACGCCACCCGAACCAGTCATGGCAGTCACTTCTTGGTTGCAGATAGTTTGGTCTGGCCCCGCATTGGCAATAGGAAATGGATTAACGGATATTTCAATATCATCCGAAGTGGAGCAGCCGTTTCCATCAGTCACACCTAATGTATAGGTGGTAGTTACGGATGGTGTCGCGTTGGGATTCGTCACTCCGGGATTATCCAATCCCGTGGTCGGACTCCATTGAATGATTTCTCCGCCAACAGGGCCAGCAGCAGTTATTTGAATGGTTTCGCCATCGCAAATTGACTCATCCACTCCTAAATTCAACGCTGGTTCAGGATTCACCGTCACTGGCAACGAACTACTTTCTGTGCAACCTTCAGAAGAAATGGTAAGCGTTACGGTGTACGTTCCTGCAGTTGTATAGGTATGCGAAACCTGGCCGCCAGAACCAGCATTTCCATCTCCGAAATCCCATTGAAAACCGGTAATCTGACCAGTTGCAACGGCAGAAGCACTTTCAAATTCAATCGGAAATCCCACGCACTGAACAGGTGAGGTTACGATAAAAGCTGCATTGAGTGCGTTGCAGAATTGATGTAGATTATTGGCGCCACCCGTTGCAGCGGTAAATCCCCAATAAACATTCGGATTGCCTCCGAAAATGTTGTTTATGATGTCTCCAGTATAGGTCATTCTCAGATTCCCATCAAAATACACGGTCATAGTGTTGGTGGCAGGATTCCATACCACATTGAGCTGATGCCAAGCACAATCCTCCACATTGGCAGCAGCAGGAGTGATAGGCACGGGGCCAGTGAGTGTGTTTGGGCCGCCATGAGAAACCACACCGTTGGTCTGAAGTGCCATATGGTCGAAGCCTGGCTCACCTCCGTTCTGATAGGTGTCCAATTCAACGGCTAGACTAGGCGAAATTCCGGCATAGCCGATTCCTCCACCAGAACTTCCTGCATTTACGTTTAATGGTTGAAGGACGAATGCTAGCCCGTCTGCACCACCATTGTTGCAGCCCAAATAAACATCGAAAGTGAAGTTGAAAGCATTGCTGAGATTTAGCAGATTCACATTCCACACCGAACCGCTTTGCCCGTTAGATGCCGAGGTTAAACGGTAGCAATTACAAGCAGTTTGAGCAGCATTTCCGTTTATCTGATACTGCGCCTTAACTTGAAGTGGGGCTAGCACAACAGCAAATAGAATAAGCAAATAGAGAAAGCGATAAAACGACATCATTTTATTAGCGCATCAACGTAACATGACCACGGTATTCATGGTCGTTATTCTTCCAATCAAGGATGTAGAAGTAATAGATGTAGGTTCCGAGTTCCACCTGTCGGCCTTTGTAGGAACCGTCCCAAGTGAGTTCTCTATCGTTGGAGACGAAGATAAGCTCTCCCCAGCGATTGTAGATATACATAGAATAGGTAGTGTAGCCTTCTCCATCACCATAAAACTCCTCGTTAATTCCATCAGCATTTGGTGTAAATGAGTTTGGAATATAGAAGGTGAAAATGGGTTCCACTTTTACCGTGGCGCTAATGGTATCCTTGCAGCCGTATTGCGTGGTCACATACTGTGTCACGAGATATTCATCAACGATTTTTGGAAAGCGATTGGTAGGATTCTCCTCCGTACTAGAATTGCCATCGCCAAAATCGTAATACCACTCAGTTACGTTTGCAGATGACTTGTCGGTGAAATTGATTTCGGTGGAGAGAACATCAACCACGTAATCATCAGCAGCAAAAAGTGCATCTGGCTTTGGATATTCTGTAATGTAATTAATCACGGTATCAGTAGTAACGCACCCGTTACCAGAAGTTGCCCGAAGTGAAACGGTATAGTTGGCAATGTTCAGTTCGCCAAGCGTATCGCTGTTGTACACATTCATTGGATTCTGATTGTTGATTGGCCCATCGCCATCGCCCAAATTCCAGGTGTATTGTGAGATGGTATAAGGTGCTGGAATGGCGACAAGTTCCTCAAACTGAACACGCAGTGGCTGGCAGCCTTCGGTCACATCAGAAGTGAATGCCACAACTGGCAACGGGAAGATTTCCACTTGATGAGAAATAGTATCTGTACAACCTTTATCTGTTACTGTGATGAGTGATGCAGGATAAAGCCCATGAATCGTATATACATGATTCGTGTCCTGATTGGTGGAGGAGGAACCATCTGCAAAGTTCCACTCCCAATTTGTAATTAAATCATTCAATTGATTTGGAACGGACGACAAATCTGCAAACCAAGTAGTGTCATTCAAACAGTTCTTTAGTGTATTGCTGAACTGAGAAACGGGCAATGGATGCACCACGGCATTTCCAGCATTAAACGAATTGACACATCCCGCTGCTGTTGTTACTGTGAGCGTTGCATTGTAAAAACCATGCTGGGCAAACGCAATGCTTGGACTTGCTAATGCTGAACTCTGACCATCGCTAAAAACCCAATTCCAACTACTGATGGCATAACTCCCATTAGCGTTTGATAAATCGGTGAATTGATTTTGAAACCCACGACAAACGGAATCAAAGCTAAAACCAGCCATTGGAACAGGATATATTTCGATGGTTTGAGTCGTGTCGTCCATGCATCCAAGCTGTGTTTGCACATTCAACTGAACCTGATAGAAACCTGCCGCAGGGTATGATTGCGATAACGGATTTTGAAGAGTAGAGGTGTTTGAATTCCCGAAATTCCAATTCCACGTATTTATCTGACCAGATGAAACGGTTGATTGATTGACGTACGTAATCTGCTTGTCTTGGCAATCATTCTGAAAACTGAAATTGGCAACAGGCAATGGATTCACCATTGTGGTATGGGTAATGCTATCGGAACAGCCCATGGCCGAAACTGCCACCAGCTTCACGCTGTACGTTCCATCTGTGCCATAGGTATGTGTAGGTGCATAGGCCAAGCTTGTGTTTGTGTCGCCAAAATCCCAATCAAGACTTTGAATGGAGCCACTAGAAATAGTGGTGAGGTTGATAAACGCAGATGCCTGATTCAGACAGACATCCTGAACCGAGAAATCAACAAATGGTTCTGGTTCGATGAATACAACCACCGAATCTGTTTTGATGCAACCGCTACTGCTTGTCACGGTTACGGTATAAGTTGTGTTGCCTGCTGGCGTTGCCGTTGGGTTGCGTATGAGAGGATTACTCAATCCAACGGTTGGCGACCAAGAGAAAGTGGCGCCTGTTGCACCCACCACATCAAGCTGGGCGATGCCGCCAGCACAGAAAGACGTATCGCCAATGGCAGCCGCAGGAGAGGCCGGAAGTTCTGTAATGGAAACAAAATCGGTATCGCTGCAAACCCCGTTCAAGGTTATCATGCGGTAATCCACATCGCCAACAGGGTTAAGGGTAATGGAGGCAGTCGTTCCAACGATTGCATTGTTAGTTATATCAAACCATTCGTAGTCTGCACCATCGGTTCCGCTCAATGTGATTGGGTCTCCTGCACAATACGGAATGTCGGGCCCAGCATTGGCAACGGGTGTTGGGTCAATAGTCACCGTTGCACTGGCGGCAGGCGTTGGCACTGTGGAGGCACAGTAATCGTTGGCTGTTACCGTATAGGTTGTAGTGGTGGTGGGGCTTACATAAATGGTGTCGGTTGTCATACCATTCGACCATTGGTAGGTATGGTTTCCAGCACCTCCTTCGGCATGTGCCCACAGTTTGGCAGTTCCACCACAAAAAGCCGTATCTCCAAATGCCTCCACGGTAACAGGTGTAACATCATTGATAAAAATGAGAATGGTATCTGATCCGCATACACTTGTTTGTACGTCAATAATTACCGTTTCAATTCCTTCTGCCACACCATCAAACCCCGGCTCTATCAGAAAACTGGTTGAAAGCGAACCAGCCGGAATGGTAACGGAGGTTGGGATAGTAGGGAAATCAACGCCATTGGTAGCGGTTCCTGTCACATTGTAGCTCACAGTGTAAGGGGTAGAAAGTGTTTCGCTCAGGGTAAAAGTGACCGTTGCGTTAGAGCAATTTTCGTAGGCGGTAGAGTCTGCCGTGGCTGTTGATGTGGTAATCTCCACTACCGCACTGGTCAAACTACCTTCCGCAAGAAAAACGCCCGAATCCCAAATGCCGTCACCAGCATCAGCAATCATAATCTTCAAATGATAGGTTTCGCACGCTTGTACTGTCGAGGTTGCCGTAAGTACCGTAGTAAAGGCATCGTATTGCACGGTTGCTCCGCCAGCGTTATTCACATAATACTGTTGGTAGGAACCAGCATTCACATTATCAATTGTAACGGGCAAGGCTGTTCCGGGTATTCGTGCAATGTTCTGTTGTCCGGCAATACCTGGGCCGCTGACAAAAAAGGCAAAGGCATCATTAAATCCAGAGTTTACAAATTCAGGATATTCCTCGGAACCAAACACGTAGTCAAACTCAATGCTGTTGGAAAGCGGGATAAAGTCGAATTCGAGAACAAACGCATTAAAGGTGGCGGCTCCAGCAAGTCCATTTAGTTGTGGGTTACCAGGTTGGCCATTGTCTTGTCCTGCGCTTCCAGTATTGTTTGGCCCAGGAGCTAGTGTTACTGGACCGGTGCAAAGAATTACGCCACTTGGCATTCCAATGTTGCTGGCTGCACCGTTAAAGGAACCTGCAGCAAGGGGAGAACCCGTCAAAGTAGCGTTGGAAACCGTGATGCCGGGTCCTGCCAGTATCTGCGCCATGGCGTTGGCCGTTAATCCACCTGTAACGGTTAATTGCGCGAAAACCTGATTGTGCCCACACATGAGTGCAAAACAAACTACCAATATCTGTACAATTCTGTAAAAGGTTTTAAGCATAAATTTCACTTGCAATGATGCTTCTAAGTTATTGGTTTAGTTGTATTCAATACATTCTAAACAAACTTAGTTTTCAAGGTGAATGACGGAAAAGTGTGCGGTTGGATGCCTGATGCCGTAGAGACGCGATGCATCGCGTATCTACAAATCGCAACCCGCACTAGCGGTGGCAGCTGTTTTCTGAACGGCTTTTAATCCGCCTTTGGCAGATGAGCCTCTTAGGGGGGAGCGGGGAAATGCAAAGACTTCTGAGGTTTTGGCCTGATGGATTTTCCGTGGTGTGAGACCTGTCAGGTTTTAAAAACCTGACAGGTCTTCGCGAAAAGCTAAACGCGCGCCATCGGGTTACAAGCACGCGTTGTAAACGCGCGCCATCGGGGGAACTGAACCGCCACTTTTGCCAAACCCGTGTTACATGCCGTTTTATTTTTTCTCTGTAGTCGTGTCGTCCTTTACAGTTCTAAAACCTTTAGAATTGGGGTTTTTTGTCTTATACTCTACCCAAGCGTCAATTTTTACTTTTTTCTTTTTCCCAGTTGCAATTTCCTCTATAGTAATTTCGTCAAGGTCAGTCGCACCCAATTGCATTGAAATTTTTTCAAGAAGAAAATTTGTCTTGTGTTGGATTGAAATTCTTTCGTTGATTTTCCAGTACCAATTGTTTAGTTCTCGCAGGATAAAGAACAATGCGATTAAAATCGCAAGGGTTATGATTAACCCAATGAAAACATCATCAGTCATTTTTTTATTTTTTTAATGCCAGTAATAATTAGTCGAATTTGAAAGTGTCAGAAAGAAGTTGAGAGTCTTTTCTCCCTCTCTTAAATAATATGAAACCACCAAATGCAATTCCTAAACCGATGAACATGATTATATAACCATATTTTATGCCGTCTTGTAGTGTTATTAAAATTAGATTATTTCTATTTTCATTTATCTTTGCTAAGTCTTCTTCCCAGTCTATATCCAACAGTTGTAATGACTCTTCGTATTCAGAAATTTGTCCTTTGATTTTATTTAATTCTAAATCCAAACGTTTCATCTCAAAAACATGTTTATTATGTTCCTTTCTTGATTGCTCATCCATAATAATTTTTCCATCAACCGCTTTGTATATTTCAGCTTCATTTACATATTCAATCTTTGTTGTCGTGTTTTGTACAATTCCGTAACACGCTAATAAAAAGATTAGTCCTCCAAGAACTAAAAGGCAAATGCCACTGATTTTTTTTGTCATAGTGTTTGTTTTTGTTGTTAGTTTATTTTCTGTTATTTGTTTTATTGTCCGTCATTATTGGTTTGTATTGTCGCAAAAAAAATGGCTGGTAACGGTCGAGGCTATATGCAGTAAGGGATTGCGGGCTAATATCCTGTCGATTTCACGTAGTGGGTAAACACGAAGCATAAAATCTTCGTACTGTCGTCCGTATTCGGCTATTTGATCTTTCGACTGTTTATTGATTTTTCTCATTTCTACTTATTAATTCATTCGTTGAGGCTTCCCCCTTTTCGTATTTCCCATCCTCAAGCACTATCAGGTAGTTGGGATGTGTCCGAATATTTTCTCCAACTATTGAATACCAAATCCATTTTCCGCATCCGCCTTTGTCGGCTATTGGTTTTATTGCTTGCAAATTACTCATTCACAAGAAACAACAAGCCTATTGCGGTAAATGTAATTTGCCAAAAAACAATTAGCCAAAGTGGTTTGGTTCTCTTTTAAAATCTGTGCATCGGTTTGCGGCAGGGTGCGCTTGGTAAGTTTCATGGATGGCTGTTGAAGTTTCATGTATGCTCATGCTTCCGTCAAGAGAGCTGTTGAAGTTTCATGTATGCCCCGTAACCGTTACAGAGAGCTGTGAGAGTTTCATGTATGCTTCTCAAGCCTTGAAGAGAGCTGTGAGAGTTTCCTGTATGCTTCTCAAGCCTTGAAGAGAACTCTGGCAGTTTCCTGTATGTTTCTCAAGCCTTGAAGAGAACTCTGGCAGTTTCCTGTATGCTTCTCATGCCTTGAAGAGAACTCTGGCAGTTTCCTGTATGCTTCTCAAGCTTTGAAGAGAACTCTGGCAGTTTCCTATATGCTTCTCAAGTCTTGAAAAGGGCTGTGGCAGTTACATATACGACCAAGAGGGACTGAATCTGAACGGGGACAGGAGTGGAAGAAAAAATATTTTTCTAAACAAACAATAAGTCAAAATGTGCCTCCGTTATTGTATCGAAACGCGCCACATAAGTGGCCCTAAAACCTAAAATCATGTTTAAGAGACTTTGGCATTACCTAATCAATTCATTTCTTGTTTCAACAGTTTCGAACTACAAGAAGGCCCTTGTGCTGGGCACCGACCACGAGGCCAAACTGCTGGCCAATCAGGCAGACGCTGTGATAGCGGCTATGTTGGCCACTTTTACTCCCGTGCCGCAATCATTCAAGGCAACCGACCTTAACCTGCGTATTGCCCTAGGCGATTATAAGGGTGAGACCCAAACGGTGGAAGAACTGTTTGAGGAACTGAACAAAATTTTGCTGCCCAACTGGGAGTTACAAATCTATCTTCAATTTGCAAAAGGCACCCCTAGTGCCACAGCTCTGCTACCACAGGGACGAAAACCGTTTCAGAACGGAACCTATGATTCGCGCATACAGGAAATTAAGGTGCTGGGCGAGAAATGTGCGCCTATTGGGGTCTTACAGCCGCTTTCGGTCATCATTCTAGCTTTTCACGTGCAGCTAGAATCGGCCAGACAGTTGCAGCAAAGTTCAGGCGAAGGGCAGGTGGCCTCTTTGCGCACGCTCAGAGAAACGGCCAGAGTAAGCATGTGCATAGCAATGTTTGGCAACCTTGGGCTACTTCTGAACCATTATAAAACAGATCCTGAACAGGTGGCCAACTATTTTGACCTAGCGCTGCTACGCAAGAAAAGCGAGACTGCACCTCAGGTTACCATCGCTCGCGGAACGGTATCTAATGCACAAACGGGTGCTGTGGTTGCCGATGCCACGCTGCAGTTTACGATGGATGGAGCCGAAACTATTACTGTGCAAAGCGATGCCAATGGCGCGTTTGAAGTTGCACTAGGCACCTTTACAAAAGAAACACCTACTTCGCTAGCGGTAACTGCTGATGGGTATATACCATTTAACGAATCGGGCATAATAGAACCCAACGAATCTATTGTTGTGGAGGTAAACTTGGTTCCTGAACTATCTCCCGCTTCGCCAGTTGGTTAGCAGTAAGCAGAAACGAGAATACGACATCCGCCATTGCGAGAAATAGACCCAACAGGATTTAAAAACCTGTTGGGTCTTTGTCGTTTTTCAACTCACCCCCGTCCCGATAAATCGGGACACCCCCTTTCTTGCAAAAAAGGGGAGGTTCAGCTTGCTGAACGGGGTGAGTTAAACCATAGCATCCGTCATTGCGAAGAATAAAGCAGTCGCACAGAAAATCCAGCACTAACTGAAACAGATTGCTTTGTTCCTCGCAATAACGCGTGTAGCGGAGTTAGCTGCATCCGTCCCAATCTAAAAATCGCAATCCGTCTTTCTAAAATCGTAATTCTAACTTCAGGCTTCTACCTTTGCCGCCTTACAAATTTGTATGAGAAGAATATTTACCAATTCAATTGCGACCTGTCTGTTACTTTTTAGTATCGCGGCCCAAGCACAGCAGACTGGAAAAATCAAAGGTTTTGTTTACGATAAGGAGAGCGGTGAGCCTGTTCTGTTTACAAACGTCATTGTAAAAGGTACCACTCTTGGTGCGGCAACAGATGTGAATGGATACTATACCATCACCAATGTTCCGCTTGGCGAACAGACCATCCTTATTACCTATCTGGGTTACGACACGCTTTCGTCTAAGGTGTCGGTAGATGCAGACCGTATTGTTTCGGTTAATCTATATCTGGAGAAATCCTCTGTTAGGTTGAGCGAGGTTCAAATTAGTGCCGATAGGCAAGATGCACTCACGGAGGTTAGAACCTCTGTTACTAAGTTGACTCCAAAGGACATGAAACAGATACCAACCGTGAGTGGCGAGTCGGATTTGGCGCAGGTTCTACAGGTGCAGCCTGGTGTTGTTTTTACAGGCGATCAAGGCGGACAGTTGTACATTCGTGGAGGTTCGCCTATTCAGAATAAGGTATTGTTGGATGGAATGATTGTGTATAATCCGTTTCACAGTATTGGTTTTTTCTCCGTTTTTGAAACCGATATTATTAAGACAGCAGACATCTACACAGGCGGTTTTAATGCTGAGTTTGGCGATAGGGTATCATCCATCATGGATATTAAAACACGCGATGGAAACAGGAAGAAGTTTGCGGGCAAACTTTCCTTTAATCCGTTTGGAGCCAATCTGATGTTAGAAGGCCCCATTATTAAATTAAAGGAAGACCGTGGAGGTTCGCTCACCTATTTGCTTTCGGGAAAAACGTCCTATCTAAAGTACACATCCAAGGTGCTTTATCCGTATGTAAACGATGGCCAGGGATTGCCGTTTAATTTTACCGACATCTTTGCCAAATTGACCTACAGTGCCAATTCTGGCAGCAAGATAAACTTGTTCGGGTTTAGCTTCAACGATCAGGTTACGTATCAATCCATTAACAACTACAAGTGGAACTCTTTTGGAGTTGGAACCAACGTGCTAATCGTTCCTTCGGGGTCTCAGGTGCTTTTAGAGCCGTTCTTCAATTATTCTAGCTACCGCATAGAGCTTACGGGCGGTGGTTCGGAGGATACTCGATTTAGCCAGATTGGTGGCTTTAATGGAGGGATGAACTTTACCTATTATTTCGGCAAGAGCGAGTTGAAGTTCGGACCCTTCCTACAGGGGTTTCAAACTCAATATCAGTTTACCAACTCGGTTGGGCAGCAGATTGGAAACAACGAATCGCAAAACACCACCGACTTTGGGGTTTATGCAAAGTTTAAATGGAGCTGGAAAGACAAAATTGTTCTGGAGCCGAGTTTTCGTGTGCACTATTACGCATCGTTGGGTGTGGCCTCTCCTGAACCACGTTTGGGTGCCAAATGGAACATTACCAAATGGCTGCGTATGAAGTATGCCTTCGGATTGTTTGCGCAGAATTTGATTAGCGCCAACTCAGACCGAGATGTGGTGAATCTTTTCTACGGATTTCTTACCGCCCCAGAAAACCTGCCTAATACCTTTGACGGAAGAGAAATAAATAACCCATTAGACCGCGCCATGCACAACATTGTTGGGTTTGAGGTTGACCTTGGAAAACGTGTTTCGGTTAATGTGGAAGGATACTTGAAGAATTTCCTACAGCTGAGTAACGTAAACCGTAACAAGCTTTTTCCAGACGATGCCAGTAATTCTGATGTGCCAGATCAATTAAAAAAGGATTTCATCATTGAAACAGGAAAGGCGATGGGAATCGACTTTGTGGTTAAATATGCTTACAAACGATTGTACCTCTGGGCAGTTTATTCGTTGAGCAAGGTAAATCGCTTCGATGGTATCAATACCTACTTCCCGTTTTTTGACAGAAGGCACAACGTGAATCTCGTGGCGGCCTACACTTTCGGAAAAGACCTCAATTGGGAAGCAAGTGTGAGATGGAACCTCGGTTCTGGTTTCCCATTTACGCAGACTGCCGGATTCTACGAGAACTTGGTATTTGATGGCGGCATCAATACTGATTATACTACCCAGAACGGAACACTTGGCGTTCAGTATGGCGAGTTGAACAAAGGCAGATTGCCATATTATCACCGTTTAGACCTTTCGGTGAAGCGTTCATTCGAGCTTGGTAAAACAACATTGGATGCAGTTGTTGGCATCACCAATGTTTACAACCGAGAGAACATTTTTTATATAGACCGCGTGCGTTATCAGCGTGTAAATCAACTTCCAATACTTCCAAGTCTCGGACTTAGCTGGCAGTTTTAATTCATGATTTTTACATGCAATAGCTACAGATGCACAGTTTCGCACTGATAAAAATTCAAGCTGAGTAGTCAGAGGAAATCAGTGCATCTTTGGCTAAAAATATGTTCTATTAGAATTAAACCCTATACATCATTATGGATTTTATTGCCAAGGAAATAGAGGAATACGCAGAGCGCTTTACCCGCGAAGAAGGGGAAGTTCTTGCTGCGCTTAACCGCGAAACCTATGCGAAGATGATGACTCCGCGTATGTTGTCTGGACATATGCAAGGGCAAGTGTTGCGCATGTTTTCGCAGATGATAAAGCCTGCGAATATTCTAGAAATCGGCACATATACCGGTTATTCTGCCCTTTGCATGGTAGATGGATTGCAAGTTGGAGGTAAGCTTATTACCATTGATGTGAATGCAGAATTGCAGGACATCATTTCGCGCCACTTTGAAAAGGCGGGGAAGTCAGCGCAAATTGACTCACGGATTGGAAATGCCTTGGAGATTATTCCAACGCTTGATACAAAATTTGACCTTGTTTTTATTGATGCAGATAAGGAGAACTACTCCAACTACTTCGACCTCGTGTTCGATAAGATGAATGTTGGCGGCTACATCATTGCCGATAATGTGCTTTGGAGCGGAAAGGTTCTGGAGGATGATGCCAACTTGGATAAGGACACCATAGCCTTAAAGGATTACGCCAAGAAAGTAAAGTCCGACCCACGCGTAGAGAACGTGATGATGCCTATTCGTGATGGTTTGCTCATCGCCAGAAAATTGGCTTAATTTGGCCTTAACGGAATGATGATTCAATTTCACCACCAAAATTGGCAGATGGCGTCATGCTGAACTTGTTTCAGCATCTTTTTTAGACCCTGAAACAAGTTCAGGGTGACACAATTTAAAAACACTGGTGGTATATAAAGCGATAATCATTTCAATACTTTCTTAATACAACTGCCAATCGACACACTTTTCCTATTCTAATTCTGGATCAGAGATCACCTCTCAAAAAACCAACGGATTGAAAAGGGCCATCGTGTCAGTCATAAACGACCTTAGTACCGACCAGCGCGTGCACAAGCATTGCCTGATGTTGGTTCAAAAAAGGTATGACGTTCTCCTCATTGGAAGAGAGACATCAAGTAGCGTTCCGCTGGAAGCGCGCACCTATTCTACCCACAGAATGAAGCTGCCGTTCGAGAAAGGACCGCTTTTTTATGCCACTTACAACCTTGGACTGTTCTATCATCTTTTGCTGAGAAAGGCGGATTTGTGCTTCTCCAACGACCTTGATACGCTGCTTCCGAATTTCCTCGTGAGCAAACTGCGCAGAACAAAACTCATATATGATAGCCACGAGTTTTTTACGGAAGTGCCTGAATTAACCAGTCGGCCAACGGTTCAGAATGTGTGGAAAGCGATAGAGAAACGACTTCTTCCAAAGGTCAAGTACGCGCTCACTGTCAATCGCTCCATTGCAGATTTGTATAAAAAGAAGTACGGAATTGAGATGAAAGTACTGCGGAATATTCCGCGTTTGGTTGCGGTAGATAATCAACCCACAAAAGAGGAATTGGGCTTGCCGACAGATAAAAAAATCATCATCCTTCAAGGTTCGGGCATCAACATGCACCGTGGCGCAGAAGAATCGGTGGAAGCCATGCGCTATATCAATAATGCCGTTCTGTTAATTCTCGGTTCTGGCGATGTGATTTCTGACCTGAAGCAAACCGTGAAAGAACACGCTTTGGAGGATAAAGTCATCTTCAAAGGAAGAATGCCTTACGAACAAATGATGGCACACACGCATCTTTCCGACCTCGGTCTTTCGCTCGATAAAGACACGAATGTGAATTATCGTTTCAGCCTTCCCAATAAGTTGTTCGATTACATTCATGCAGGAATTCCCGTATTAGGTTCTGATTTGGTTGAGGTGAAACGGATTATTGAAGATTACGGAGTAGGGGAGATTGCACGGTCATTTGAACCTGAAAAACTGGCGGCTCAAATGCAGGAAATGCTTTCTTCATCCAAAACCACCGAGTGGAAGCAGAACGCACAGAAGGCACGAGTAGAATTGAATTGGGAAAAGGAAACCGAGGTGTTGTCTAATATGATAGATGAATTGGATGCTTGATACACAGGAATACCTAGCAGACCCCGTCATGCTGAACTTGTTTCAGCATCTATTTCAGACCCTGAATCCGCCTCAGGCGGACATGGGTGACAGCGCCAATTGGGTCGGTAGCAAACATCAAACACTCAACTATTTTGGATAAGCACCTGCATGTCATAGCATTCGATGTGCCGCTACCAGCAAATTATGGTGGCGTAATCGATGTGTACTTCAAACTCAAATCGCTGGCCGCACTGGGTGTGAAGATTCATTTGCATTGCTTCGAATACGGACGAAACGAGGTTCCTGAATTGGAAGAGCTCTGCCAAGAGGTTCACTACTACCACCGAAGCACCACACGCGGTTATCTCTTCAGAAGAAGGCCGTTTATTGCAGTCACTCGTTCCTCCGAGGAGCTTGTCCTACGATTATTGAAGGATAATCACCCCATTCTATTTGAAGGACTGCATACCTGTTATCATCTAGAGGACGAACGATTGATGAATCGCTTCAAGATTGTAAGGACACACAATATCGAGCATCATTATTATCAGAATCTCGCCAATGTGGAGAAAGACCTTTTCAAGAAGTACTACTTTTTGAGCGAGGTCGGGAAATTGGAACGATTTGAGCGCACGCTTTGCAACGCCCAGCTTGTGGCGGCCATCTCAAAGGCCGATACCGAATACCTAGACTCCAAGTACCCGAATGTGCATCAAATCTCCGCTTTTCATCCAAATGATAAAGTGGAAATTGCCGAAGGAATTGGCAAGTTCTGTCTCTACCATGGCAGCTTGGAAATTGGCGAGAACAATGAAGCCGCACTTCATTTGGTTAGAAATATCTTTTCAACCATTGATGTTCCGCTCATCATTGCTGGCAACAAACCATCGCAAGAATTGAAGGCGGAAGTTGCTAAGCATTCCAATGTGGAGATTCGTTCTGGATTGAACACGAAGGATATCCATCAACTGATAAAAGATGCGCAGATAAATGTGCTACCCACGTTTCAAGCAACGGGCATCAAGTTGAAATTGCTCGCAGCGCTCTACATGGGAAGACATTGCCTCGTCAACTCGTTCATGGTTGAGAATACAGGGCTGGAATCGCTGTGCCGTGTGGAGGATACAGACAAGCGCTTCATTCAAGCGGTACAAACTCTTTTTACCGAAGAGTTCAATGGCAACGGCAGGGAGCGTAGGGCTGAGATTCTTAATGAGCGTTTCTGCAATACCGTGAACGCCAAGAAACTTTATTCGCTGATATTCGATTCTTCAGGCAAATAAAAAACCCGACCTGTTTCCAAATCGGGTTTCTCACAAGTATGTTGGATTCTTATCTCGTTACCACAACTTGGAACGAAGTTCTTGAATCATCTTCAAACGTCAAGCTGAATGTGTGAAGACCGCTTGAAAGGCCAGTCACGTCAACAGTCAATTTGTTACTCTTTTGGCAGATTTCTTCATCAATAATCAAACGTCCTTCAACGTCAAACACATTCAAGACAACATTTCCGGTCACCTTCGTTCCCAAAGGAATGTTGATGATGTCTGTAGTTGGGTTCGGGTATGGAGTAATCTTCAATGCTTCAACGCCATCTGCAATGCCGTTAGCCAAAGTCAAGTTAACAATAATTGCAGGAACGTTATCAGTACCGAATCCGCCAGCAAACCAAGTGCCACCGTCAATATCATTCAATGGGAAGAAAACCTCGTCTGGGTAGGTTTCATACGCCACATTATAATCAATTCCGCCATCAACGGTGAGGAACATGTCATCAATGAAAATAGTGGCACACGCCAAGTATTTCTGATTATTCAATAGTTCGACTGGTTGTGCAAACGTATGCGTTACAAACTCACCTTGAAGGTCAGAAGCATAATCGTAGAATTCATTATCGGTAGCCTCATTCAGGTCATCAAACGTTACCGTTCCACCAGAGATTGGGTCATTCCATTCGTAGATGGCGACTTGAACAGCCTGACCTGTGAGGTCAATATCGTTCGTCAATGTGCTGAAAGTGATTCCCGTGGCAAGCAGTGCCTCAGCATTTTCAGACTCCATAACGATACACCACTCATATTCGATACTGTTTGCAGGACGGAGACCATTTCCACCAAGTGGACCGACCTCAGGATCAATACGGCTCTTTGAGTATTTTCCTTCATTATTTATCCAAAATTGAGACACAGCTGTGTTGTCATCAGGAAACTCATCCAAGTCGTCTGAAACAATGCTGTAGTTAATGGTATAAAAACCCACCTCATATCCACCGGAAGTAAAGAGTGGAAGCGAAAAGAAAAGACTGTCTCCCACGGGAATGTTTGCTCCGGTAGAAGCTTCGTTGTACAACTCCGTGCCATCGCGATCTATAACGCCTGTCACCACCACGTTAACAGCAGCTGCAGAACCATAATTACGCACCCACACACCAACCGGCACGTTGAAATCTGTGCTCGTTTCAGCGAATTGCGCGGGAATGGCAAAGCTGTTGGCAAGCGCAACATTTGCTTTGTAAGCACCTACGTTATAAGGATACAGTCCAGTATTGTTTCCAAGGAATATTTCCACTTCACCAGCAATAATAGCATCGCGAAGAAGTGCCCCATCGGAATCAGAGATCATCACTACGGGAATGATCACTCCGGCTGCGTTGGTTCCTGCTCCCATTGCAACAGGTGCTCCAGGAATATTGTTGATAATAACGACTGCTACCGCGCCTGAATCCTGAACGTTCTTGGCTTTCAATGAGAAGTTGCAATCTCCTCTGTAAAGGACAGCGATTTTGCCGTCAATTTCGCTTCGGTTAACAATTGCTCCGCAAGCAAGAGAATCTGCGGTGGCAGAGCCATCAACCGCAAAAGCCGCATCAGCGGTCAATGCCACGGTGGTCATGTCTGCACCCCAGGTGTCAGCATAGGTAAAATTGTAGCTTCCGGCAAGATTGGAAGGTTGCTGCACGAGCATAACGATTTGGCCAGTGGCCGAGTATCCGAAGAGTGTCAACGCGAACACTGCAAAGTAGGTCTGTAGATTTTTCATCATTTGTTATTATTTGGGTTTGTTAAAAAAGGACTACGAAAGTATAACTCAAACGCGAGTAATCATAGCATTAAAGCTTGGAAAGTCACGTTTGGCGCGGCTTCTGGACATTTTCGCTTTGTTTAGAAGTCCTCTGGGCCGACTTTCTGTAGTGTATCGATCACGTAGCCACTTTCGCATTTCAGCGTTCTGGCCGGATGTTTCTTGAAAAAGGAGTAGTTGTGAGTGGCAAGCAAAACGCTTGTACCTGTTTGTGTAATGTCAATCATCAGTTGCAAGATGCCTTCTGATGTTTCTGGATCGAGGTTTCCAGTTGGCTCATCTGCAAGAATTACTTCTGGGTTATTAATCAGAGCTCTCGCAACTGCAATTCGTTGTTGTTCTCCGCCCGAAAGTTGATTTGGCATTTTGAACTTGGATTCCAACGTAATGCCGACCAGATTCAAGACCTCATCCACCCGTTCATCCATTCTTAGCTTATCCGTCCAGCCTGTGGCTTCCATCACGAATTTCAGATTCTTCTCCACCGAACGATCCGTTAGCAATTGAAAATCCTGAAAAACAATTCCAAGTTTCCTTCTAAGAAAAGGGATTTCTTTCTGCGAAATTCCCGCCAACACGTGTCCAGCAACATAACCTTCTCCATCGCGAAGCGGAAGGTCAGCATAAAGCGTGCGAAGCAAGCTGCTTTTTCCCGCACCAGTTCTCCCTATTAGATAGATGAATTCGCCTTTGTCTATAGCAAACGAAACTTTGTTCAGCACAACATTCTCTCGGATGTAAACCGTGACATCCGAAAGCTGAACGATATGATCTTGATTTTCCATGGATAAAAGGTCAAAGTTACAATTCTGAGTAACTGTTTATTGTGCTGTTTTGTGCAATATCTCTTAACACAGTCGCGTTGAAAAGTATTGTATAGTCGAAAAATCATGGCCTATTGTCAAGGTAATTTAGCAGGGATGAATTGGACCATTTTGAGGTGGAGGTGTATGTCTTTCGGAGGATTGTTTCTGTCCTTTCTTCTTGTCGGAATTTCTGATTCGGTTGCGCAACGCGTAGCATCTGATGTTGACCCTATTCGCGAGTATGCCGTAGGGTTGGAGTTGTTTCAAAAGCAGAAATACGGTGCGGCACAAGAGCGATTCACCAGAGCCCTCGAACATCCAAGAGCACTTCCGAGCATCCAGCAAGAAAACGCTTTTTACTATCAGGCTGCATCTGCGCTCGAACTATTTAATATGGATGGCGAGCCTTTGATGATTTTGTTCATCCAAACGCATCCTGAACATCCAATGGTCAACATGGCCAATTTTCAGTTGGCCACGTATTACTTCACCAAGAAAAGTTACAAGTCGGTTCTCAAACAGTTTGAGTTGGTTGATGAAACCAAGTTGGAACAACAGTATCTGGAAGAATTCTACTTCAAAAAAGGGTATTCGCATTTTCAGCAAGAAGAATATGATAAGTCGAAAGAGGCGCTTTCGCATGTTCTTGCTGGCGGCAAGAAGTACCAATCTCCTGCGTTGTATTATAGTTCATACATTCTTTATCGCGAAGACAAGAACGAAGCTGCGCTGAAAGGATTTCAGGAACTCGAATCCGATAAATTGTTCGGGAACGTGGTTCCGTTCTACATCCTTCAGATTTATTATCGTCAGGGAAAAAACGAAGAGGTGCTGACTTATGGAAAGGAACTTCTTGGGAAAGATTTTGCGCAGAGTAAAAGTGGAGAAATTCATCGCATGTTGGGAGAGGCGCATTACAATCTTGGCCAATACAAAGAGGCAGTTCCTGAGATGGAAATTGCCATTTCTGAGTTGGGTGGAAGCCGCGATGACCGTTACAAGTTGGCTTATGCATCCTATCGCGGAGCGGAATACGAAAAGGCACTTCAGTATTTTCAGCAAGTGACGGATGAAGAGGATGAATTGACACAATTGGCGTTCTATCACATGGGCGATTGCTACCTGAAATTAGACCGCAAAATGGAAGCTCGCGGTGCGTTCCGAAGTGCATCCAAATACACCTTCGACAAGGAAATTCAGGAAGATGCACTGTTCAATTTTGCCAAGGCGGCCTACGAACTTTCGTACGACCCGTACAATGAAGCGGTTCAGGCATTTGAGGAATACATTGATAAGAACCCGAACAGCCTTAGGGTGGATGAAGCCTACGAGTTTCTGCTAAAGGTTTACCTCACCACACGTAATTATGAGAGTGCCATCAATTCCATCGACAAGATGAAGAAGGTAAATGATGGCCTTAAGGAAACGTATCAGCGCATTTCGTACGTACGCGGAACAGAACTCTTCAACGACCTGCAGTTTGTGAACGCCATTTCCTTCTTGCAGCGGTCGGATAAATATCCTGTGAATCCGAAAATTACAGCACAGGCTATTTTTTGGCAGGCTGAGGCGTATTCCATAATGAAGAAATGGAAGGCTGCCGAAGAGCACTACAAGCTTTTCATGGAAGTGCCAAGTGCCATCAATCTGCCCGAATTTGGAAGAGCGCATTATGGTTTGGCCTACGTCTATTTTGAAAACCTGCGTTATGAAGATGCCATTAGCTGGTTCCGGAAATTTGTGGATTACGAGAAAAATGATTCTGTGCGAGTTAATGACGGTTTACTCCGTATTGCAGATGCTTTTTATCTCAGAAAGGATAATAAACGCGCCATCGAGTTCTACGATAGAGCTATCAAATACAACAAGTTTGATACGGATTATGCCATTTTTCAGATTGCGGTCTGCTACGGTTTGGACGGCAAATCGGCATCAAAGGTGGAAACGCTGAAATCTATGTTGGACAACTATCCTGAAACGGATTTTGCAGCCGATGCCAAGTACGAAATTGCCGAAACGCATTTTTTCATGGATAACAGTCAGGAGGCGATTAAGTATTTTGATAAGGTTATTAAGGAGCATCCGAATTCGAGCTATGTACCTAAGTCCAAGCTTAACAAAGGCTTGTTGTTCTACAACCAAAGTTCAGACGAGAAGGCACTTCCCTTATTTAAGGATGTGGCAGAAAATTACCCAGCCACCGAAGAGGCGAAAGAGGCGTTGATGAAGATTCAGAAGATTTATGTGGAAGATGGGGATGTTTCTGGGTTTGAGAAATATGTGGCCGACAATGATTTTCCAGACATCACAATGGGTGCGCTTGACACCTCTTATTATGAGAGTGCTGAATTCATGTACATACGCGGCAATCTCGAAGCTGCAATGGCCGAATTCAAAAAGTACATCGACAAGTTCCCGAACGGATATTTCAAGCTGAATGCGAACTTCTATCGAGCTGATGCGGCTGTTCAACTGAAGAAGTACGATCAGGCCATTATCGGTTTCGATAACGTGCTGGAATTCAAGAAGAACGCTTTCACCGAACGGGCATTGATGTCGGCCTCGGAGATTTATTTCTTCCAAGGAAAGTATAAAGAGGCGTTGCTTCGTTTCACCATGCTGGAGGAGGTTGCCGAGAATGCAGAAAACCTCATTCAAGCACGCGTTGGGCTAATGCGGTGCAATTATCTGCTCAACAATTTTGAGCAAGCTCACGAATACGCCCTCAAGCTTCAACGTTCGGATAAAGTGCCAGAACTTGTATCGAGCGAAGCCAGTCTGACTTCGGCTAAATGTGCATTGGCGCAGAACAATTTGCGCATGGCTCAGGAGCGTTTCAAACAGACCTTGCTCGAATCAAACAACGAGATAGGAGCAGAGGCGATGTACAATCTGGCATATATCCATTTTCTAGAAGGAGAATATGAGCAGTCACAGAAATTGGTATTTGAAATGGTTAATGTTTTTCCAAATTATGGTGAATGGATTTCCAGATCATTCCTTTTATTGGCTGATAATTACGTCAAGCAAAATGACCTGTTTCAGGCACGGCTCACCCTACAGAACCTCATCGATAATTATGACGGTGAGTTGAAGGAAGAAGCGCAGCGGAAATTGTTGGAGATAACCACCATGCAGCCCAAGTTGGAAGAACGGAAGGATGGCGGAAACTGGGATATTGAGTTTGAGCAAGAAGGAAAGGTTCGAGATGAGATTTTTGAACCTGATACGATTGATGAGGACGAGCAATTTGAACTAGAAACGGAGCAAGAATGAAAAAACTAGTTCCATATCTAATCATGGGTTTTGCAATTTTGTGGTTTGCGAATTCTGCAAGTGCACAGGACAAAGACCGCTTACCTGATAGCCTGCGGTTTACAATCCGCAAGGATTATCAGCCTGTGGCGCGTGATGCGAAGAAGATCACATCCAAACCAGATGTAAAACATGAAGAAGCAGGTCTGCCGAAAGTGAACTATTCAGTTCTACCGAAGACAAAAGATATCATGTATGAGGCGCAGCCATTGCAGGCCGCCAACCTTTCTAACGAACCGCTGGCAAAGCTTTACAATGGCTTCGTGAAAGCTGGGTTTGGCAATTACACCATGCCGTTTTTTGAGGCTAGTTTCAGCAGTCTCAGAAGCAAGAAATATCAGGCAGGCTTCTTTGCCCGTTATCATGCTTCTTATGCCAAACTTAACAAGGTTAGGAATTTCGGTTTTACCGATGCTGGAATCACAGGGTTCGGAAAGTATTTTATGAAAAACCACGTGTTGGGTGCTAAGGTGGAATATGATGTCGATGAGAACTACTACTACGGCTTTGATAGAAATGACGTGACGTTCGATAATGCGAATTCCGCCAAAGGCGATAGCATGCACCAGGTCTTTCATCACATAGGAGTGAATGTTGATCTGAATGCAATTCGAGAGAAGAAATTGCGCATCTTAGACCAAATGGCAATCGGTTATGGCTACACCCGCGATAATTTTCAGGCTCAGGAACATTATGCTGCTCTTTCTGCTGGTGTAGGGTTTAATATAAAGAAGGAGGAAATGTTCATCAAAACTACCTTCGATTACTATAATCTCGCGCAGCCAAGTCTGAAAACGAACAATCTTATCTGGGGTATTCAACCCGAATTCAGAGCAACCCGCGAACGTTGGGGAATCGACCTCGGAGTTAACTTCGCACTTGACGTGAACGATACAACTACCAAGGTTCTGATTTTTCCAGTTCTCGATTTCCATTATTTCATCGTCAAGAAAATGCTACGCTTCTATGTGGGTGCAAAAGGTGGCGTGAGACGAAATGGTTTGCGCTCGATTTCGCAAATCAATCCGTTTTTCGATACAGATCAAAACCTAAGTAATAGTTGGGAGCGATTGAATATCTATGGTGGTTTCAAAGGCAGCATTACGCGAAGTATTGGATTCGACCTTGCCGTGGCAGAGATTATTACAGGTCAGCAGATGTTCTTCGTAAACGACACAACGGGCGGTCTTGGTAATAAGTTCCTGACCGAATACCATGATACGCGGGTTACCAGTTTCAAGGGAGCATTGAGTTATCAACTCAAAAGCAAGTTGCAGTTGGTCGCAGAGGCTGAATACCGCTTGTTTGTTATGCCAACCGACAGCATAAAGCCGTGGCACGAGGCACCGTTCCGTTTCACATTCTCCGGGAATTACAATCTCAAGGATAAGCTAATCTTTAAGGCGGCTATCAGCGCTGTTGGATCGCGTGTAGCACGAGGCTTCTCAACCGATTCGTTAGGTGTGGTAAGTATGACCCCGACCACGCTGAAAGGCTATGCGGATGCAAGCATCGGAGTGGAATACCGTTACCGAAGATGGATCGGGGCTTTTGTCGATTTCAGGAACATTGCTGCGCTTCGTTACGACATCTGGAAACAGTATCCTTCACAGCGTTTTAGTTTCATTGCCGGACTGAATTTCAGCTTCTGATAGCTGAACGTGTAAAACCACCTATTTTTTGTTGATAAATACGAACGAAAGCCACGGTTTTAAAAGCCATTAAGGGGTGTGTTTTGAGTATCTTCGGGGGTTGATTCGATTTAACCCAAAACAATCAGAATAGTGGAAGAAAAAGATAAGCCGCAAAAGGCGTATTCGGCCGATAGTATTCAGGCCTTGGAGGGGATGGAGCATGTGCGCATGCGTCCATCCATGTATATTGGAGATGTAGGAGTCAGAGGACTTCATCACCTTGTTTATGAGGTGGTCGATAACTCGATTGATGAAGCGCTTGCTGGTCATTGCGACCACATCAACGTTACCATCACCGAAACCAACGGAATCATCGTTCGTGACAACGGCCGTGGTATTCCGGTTGATTTGCACAAGAAGGAAGGCGTTTCGGCCCTTGAAGTTGTAATGACCAAGATTGGTGCTGGTGGTAAGTTCGACAAGGATTCTTACAAGGTTTCTGGTGGATTGCACGGAGTTGGGGTTTCTGTAGTGAATGCCCTCTCCATCCATTTGAGGGCAACGGTTTACCGAGATGGTAAGGTCTGGCAGCAGGAGTACAGCCAAGGCAAGAGAATTGATGAGATAAAGGAAATTGGAACAACTGACTTTCGCGGAACGGAGGTTGAGTTCTACCCAGACAAGCAGATATTTGATGATTCGCTGGAGTTCAATTATGATACACTGGCAACCAGAATGCGCGAACTGTCTTTCCTCAACAAGGGAATTACGGTCACACTTACGGATAGAAGAGATCCCGATGAAAAAGGCGAGTTTCCAACAGAAACTTTCCATTCTGAAGAAGGCTTGAAGGAATTTGTTGCTTTTCTTGACAGCAATCGTGAAAGACTCATCAGTGAAGTTATCAGCATTGAAGGAGAGAAAGGAGGAATTCCTGTTGAGGTGGCGATGGTTTACAACACGTCTTACACAGAGAATATCCACGCCTACGTAAACAATATCAATACCCACGAAGGCGGAACGCACCTTTCAGGTTTCAGACGTGGTTTGACAAATACTCTTAAGAAGTATGCAGATGCTTCGGGAATGTTAGACAAACTCAAGTTTGAGATTTCGGGAGATGATTTCCGTGAGGGGTTGACCGCTATTATATCTGTTAAAGTACAGGAGCCACAATTTGAAGGTCAGACCAAGACTAAATTAGGTAACCGAGAAGTTACGGCTCCAGTAAGTCAAGCGGTAAGCGAAATGCTCGAGAATTACCTGGAAGAACACCCTGCGGATGCACGGATAATTGTTCAGAAGGTGATTCTTGCTGCAACAGCACGTCATGCAGCTCGCAAGGCACGTGAAATGGTTCAGCGTAAGAATGTGATGAGTGGTTCTGGACTTCCAGGAAAGTTGTCCGATTGTTCCGATAAAGATCCTGTCAATTGCGAGTTGTTCTTAGTGGAGGGAGATTCGGCAGGCGGAACGGCCAAGCAAGGTCGTGATCGTATGTTTCAGGCCATTCTTCCATTGCGTGGTAAGATTCTCAATGTGGAAAAGGCCATGCAGCACAAAGCTTTCGAAAACGAGGAGATTAAGAACATGTACACCGCCTTGGGTGTAACCATTGGTACCGCTGAAGATGAGCGTGCATTGAATATGGATAAGCTGCGCTACCACAAGGTCATCATCATGTGTGATGCCGATGTGGATGGTAGCCACATTGCAACACTTATTCTTACTTTCTTCTTCCGTTACATGCGAGAGTTGGTAGAAGGTGGCTATCTCTACATTGCGGCACCGCCACTTTATTTGGTGAAGAAAGGTTCCAAATCAGAGTATTGCTGGAATGATAACCAACGCGATTTGGCAGTCCAGAAATTGAAAGGTGAAGGCAAGGAAACCTCAGTCGGTATTCAACGCTACAAAGGTCTTGGAGAGATGAATGCCGAGCAGCTTTGGGATACAACGATGGACCCAACCTTTAGAACCTTGCGTAAAGTGACTATCGACAACGCTGTTGAAGCTGATAGAATCTTCAGTATGCTCATGGGAGATGAAGTTCCACCGCGTAGAGCGTTTATTGAGAAGAACGCGAAGTATGCGAAAATTGATGCTTAAGTAAAATACCTTCAGAAGGTATTATGAAAAAGGGGCAATCAGATTATTCTGATTGCCCCTTTCATTTTTAACTAACCCGATGTTGATGATCGCGGTGGAGAAATTCTTACTGCGGCTCGTTCAATAGAGGAGCAGTTTTCTTTCGCTCTAACATTTCAGGAGTACGTTCGATAACTTTAGTTCTATTCGGGATACCGTTATTAATATCTACGGCATTCACATTAGGTTTTTCAGCAGTTTTAATCTCTGAATTTTCACTCGCCTTTGAGTTTTCATTCACATCAACATCAGATGATGCTGTTGAAATGACTTGTTTATTCTGAGAAATTCCTTCAAGTGAAATAAATGACAACGCAATGATTGCAAACGAGAATACGATGTGTTTCATTATCTAACGATTAGAATTTCTAGATGAGATTGAAATCCACCTGTAGCACCAGCTAACTGCACATTTGTGCCACCCGTTGGCCCAGCATGAGCACCTCTTACATCAACAGTGTAAGTTCCTGCCGTGTAAGATTTGGCATAGCTTATTGACCATGTTCCGTATGCAAAGTTTAGAGATGTTGATAAATCAGCAATGTAAGCTCGCTGCAATTTTCCAGTGTTAACACCAGCATCGAAAAGTGCAAATTGAGCAGTACAGTCCTCAAATGACCCAAGATTGAGCGCTGTGCCAAATGCTGTAGCGTGCAGATGCCAAGTTTCGCCAGATGGAACAGTGAAAGTGTAAGTTAGATTTGGTAGTTGAACGTAGGTTATTGTACCAGTTGGCGCCTGAGTAAGCTGAGTTAAAG
>JBDNJH010000206.1:0-10606 GCA_041687875.1 Flavobacteriales bacterium
CCCAGGTTGTTCTGATGAACACGAACGAAAAGAGCTCGTTGATTTCATTGAATCCGAAGGGTTGAAACCAATAAAACTGCTAAACACGCATTGCCACATTGACCATGTTTTGGGCAATAAATTCTTAGCTGAGAAATACAACTTGGGATTGGAGATACACAAGTTGGATTTACCTGTTCTAAATGCTGTTCCGAACTATGGGAAAAATTTCGGTTTTGACACTGGCGAAATGGTTCAGCCTTCGGTTTTCTTGGAAGAAGGAGAAACAATCGCTGTAGGTTCGATTGAATTAGAGATATTGTTCGTCCCGGGACATTCTCCGGGCAGCATTTGTTTCTATCATATTCCAACCAAACAAGTTATTTCTGGTGATGCATTATTCTACGGAAGCATTGGAAGAACAGACCTGCCAGGAGGTAATCATGCACAGTTGATTGCGGCAATTAAAAGTGAGTTGCTGACGCTTCCAGAAGATGTTCAAGTACATTCTGGACATGGGCCATCTACCAATATTGGGTTTGAGAAAAAGAGCAATCCGTTTCTTCAATGAGGTTTTGTTTGGCCGTAGCCTTGTTGCTACTTTCTGTTTTATCATTTGGACAAAAGGCTGAGGATGTTTCAGATACAACCTTGGCTCAAGGCGCCAACTCCCCTTCCTCTTGGGGAGGGGTTGGGGGAGGGGCTTCCATCAAAGTTCTTACTTGGAACATTTACATGCGGCCTCATTCCATCACCTTTGATGGGCAGTTTAGACGGGCAAAAGCGATTGGAGAAGTTCTTAAAACTGAAGATTACGACATCATTCTTTTCCAAGAAGCTTTCGGAAAAACGAGTAGAAAGAAACTTCGTAAAGCGTTGGCAGGGGAGTTTCCATTTGAGATTGAACCAGAAAACAGAAAGAAGCTAGTCAATAGTGGGTTATGGATTCTGAGTAAGCATGAAATCATAAATTCTGAATTCATCTTTTTTGATGGCTGCTTGGTAAGCGATTGCAAGGCGGCAAAAGGAGCCGTTTTGTTTGAAGTTGAAATCAATGGTCAGACCTATCAATTTGTGAACACACACGTTCAGGCAGAAGATGGCAAGGAGTTTGCTTTGGTGAGAGCCGAGCAATTCAAAATGATTGATCAACTTCTTCAGAAAAATCAAAAGCCGCAAATTCCGCAATTCATTCTCGGAGATTTGAACACGGCTTTCAGCATGAAGGAAGAATACGATTCTATGTTGACCACGCTAAACTCCACTGATGGCAAAGTTTCGGTGTTGGAAGCAAGTGAATTAAGCGTTGCAGAACCTATTACTTGGGGATGCAAGAACAACGACCTCATCAAGAAAAAATGGAAAGGACAAACCTATCTTCTTGATTACGCCTTAGAACGTAAAACGGATTATCCTTTCAAACTCAGACGTGAACTAAAAACTTACACACAACAATGGTCGAAAAGACGGAAACATCTCTCCGATCATTACGCCATTTCGCTTACCATACTTCCTTAATTTCGAACCGTAATAAAAAAACCATGACTAGATTATTAACAGCACTTCTTACCGTCCTTCTTTTTGCTTCAAATGTTTCCGCCCAGGAAATTGACAAGCACGAAATGTTTCGCAAAATGATGGCAACCATTGATGGCATCAAAACGCTCAGTTTCAAACTCGACAAAACAGAAAGAATCAAGGGAGAAATGATGCCCGGATCGCAGGATGTGAAGCTGAATGTAAGCCCGTTCAAAGTGTATCTGAAAGTTCATGTTCCAAACCAGGGAGCGGAAGTGCTTTACATAGAAGGTCAGAACAAAGGCAACGCGAAAGTGAACCCGAATGCGTTTCCTTACATGACATTGAATTTGGATCCGAATGGTGACATTCTGAGAAAAGACCAGCACCACAGTGTGAAGGAATTGGGATTCAAATACACGGGCGACCTTTTGAACTTCGTATACAATAAGTACAAAAGTAAGATGAATGATTATGTGACTATTAATGGCGATGTAACCTACGATGGTCGCAAATGCCTGAACGTGACACTGATGAACAAGGAATACGCGATTGAGAATTATACTGTGCTTGCAGGAGAAGATATTATGAAAATTGCTCGTAAACTACGATTGGACGAATACGGCCTTCTTGAGTTGAACAACATCAAAGGCTTCGATGATGTGAAGGCTGGTCAGGTCATTAAGGTGCCAAATTCCTTGTGCAAGCAGATTGAGATGTATATTGACAAGGAAACTTATCTCCCATTATATCAAAAACTATTTGATGAGAAGGGGTTGATGGCCACCTACGCGTATTCTAACCTGAAGATCAATCCGAATTTTAAGCCAGAGGAGTTTACGGAGGATTACAGCGAGTATAAGTTCTAAAGCTTGCTTTATTGCTCCGGTAACGGGCATCATTAGTATGCGTATGCGCAAACTCTCTGTGGGTGTGCGATGAATAAATATTGATACTTTCAGCACCCTGTTCACTTAAAAAAATCCGACCATGAAACTTCGTTTTATTCTGCTGTTTACGGCATTCTCCGTAGGCTTTTCGGCCTGTAACCAATCTGGAGACAAGGACAAGTCTGCCTTTGTTGACCCCATCAATGCACAGCATTATGTGCTTGAAAATGGACTGAACGTCTATCTCTCGGTCAATAAGGCTCAGCCGCGCGTGCAGACTTTTATTGCCGTAAACACGGGCAGCACAAACGACCCTGCTGATGTAACAGGACTTGCCCATTATTTGGAGCACATGGTTTTCAAGGGAACATCCAAATTCGCAACGCTGGATTGGGAAAAGGAAAAGCCGCTGCTTGAACTTATCTCCGAACTCTACGAACAGCAACGGAACGAGACCGATCCCGCCAAGAAGAAGGCGATTTACGCCAAAATAGATTCGGTATCGGGCGAGGCGGCCAAATTTGCCATTGCCAACGAGTATGACAAGATGATAAACGGGCTCGGGGCTCAAGGAACCAACGCATTCACGTCAGTCGAGCGAACAGCCTACATCAATGATATTCCTTCCACAGAATTGGAGAAATGGATGAAGATAGAGGCCGAGCGTTTCTCAGAGCTGACCCTTCGCTTATTTCATACAGAACTTGAAGCGGTTTATGAGGAGTTTAACCGTGGGCAGGATAGCGATTACAGCAAGGCATACAAGGCACTGAACAAACTCCTGTTTGAGAAACACCAGTACGGAACGCAGACCACCATTGGCGAAGGCGAGCATTTGAAAAACCCTTCCATGGTGAAGATCCACGAGTATTTCGACAAGTATTATGTACCCAACAACATGGTTGTTTCCATTGCTGGAGACATCGACCCAGAGAAAACGCTGGAAATGGTGAAGAAATACTTCGGTGGATGGAAGCGAAAGGATTTGGTGCAGCCAACGCATCCGACAGAAGACCCGATCACCAAACCTCGCGAAGCAACAGTTTATGGACCGATGGAAGAATGGGTGACAATTGGCTACCGTTTGGGCGGTTATCACACGGAAGATGCCATGATGGCCGAGCTTATGTCGACCATGCTCTCTAACGATGTTGCAGGACTTATTGACCTCAACCTGAAGCAGAAACAGACCGTTCTGGATGCCTATTGCTATTCGAGTACCGACCGCGATTATTCGACCATGGTGCTTGGTGGCAATCCCAAAGGTGGGCAGACATTGGATGAAGTGAAAGATCTCCTGATTGGTCAGGTTGATTTGATAAAAAAAGGCGAATTCTCGGATGAATTGATGCCTGCGGTTATCAGAAATCTGAAAGTTCAGGAACTCGAACAGTTTGAGGAAAACTGGCTCCGAGCCTATTTGATGAGTGATGCCTACATCATGGGAACAACTTGGGAAGAGTACATTTCTAAACTTGACCGTATGTCTAAAGTGAGCAAGCAACAACTGGTTGATTGGGCCAACAAGAATTTTGCAAATAACTACGCTGTGGTGTACAAACGCACGGGCGAAGACACCACAACATTCAAGGTGGATAAGCCGCAGATAACTCCTGTTGATATTAACCGCGAGGTAAGATCGCCTTTTTATGATGAGCTGGATAAAATGGAATCAATCCGCTTGAAACCTGAATTTGTTGATTTTAAAACGGCTTTGAAATCAAAGGAACTGATGGCGGATGTGCCGTTCTATTACATTGAGAACACATCCAACGACCTTTTCACTCTTTTCGTGGAGATGGATGATGATCTGAAACTCGACCCAAAAGTGAAACTGGCGGTCAAGTACTTGCAGTATCTCGGCACGGAAAAGTACACGAATGAGCAATTATTGCAGAAACTCTACGGTCTTGGTGTCAGGTTCAATTCAAACGCCAGTTCGTGGAAAGTCTATCTGTATTTGAGCGGGTTGGAAGAATCGTTTGATGAGGCGCAACAACTCATGGAAGAACTCATCTTGAACGCGCAGCCTGACGAAAAGGCGCTGCAGAACCTGATTGCTGACGAGTTGCAAGAACGCGAGGACAACAAGAAGAACAAATGGAACATCATGTCGGGCATTCAGGATTTTGCCAAATATGGCCCCGACAACAAGTTCAATAATGAGTTGACGGAAGAAGAATTGCAGGCCATTACCGCACAGGAATTGGTAGACATTATTCACACATTGACCAGTTATAGCCATAATATCCTTTATTATGGGAAGAGTCCGATGGATAAGGTATTTGCCAAACTGAAGGCCAACCACGTGATGCCCGAAACCTTGTTGACCGTTGCCAATCCGCTGAAATACAAGGAACTGGCCACCGATAAGAGTCAGGTCTATTTTGTGGATTACGATATGGTTCAGACCGAACTGAGAATGCTCTCAAAAGGCGAGCTGTACAATCCTCAGCAAGCGGCTTTCCAAAGCATGTTCAACGAGTTTTTTGGCAGCGGACTTTCGTCCATCGTATTTCAGGAGATACGCGAATCAAAGGCATTGGCCTATGCCGCCAATGCGTGGGTAAGCACACCAAGCAAAGCCGATGAATCGCATTATGTTTCGGTTTATGTGGGTACGCAGAACAACAAAATGGGGCAGGCGGTTGATGCCATGTCTGTACTGATGAGTGCAATTCCCGCAGGCACGGGGCCGCAGTTTGAAGAATCAAGAATTTCTGCCCTGAAACAGATTGAGTCAGACAGGCTTATCAAACAGAACATCTACTGGAATTTCCGCAGTTTGCAGGACAAGGGAATTGATTATGACATCCGCAAGAACATTTACGAGAAACTCGGCACCATGACCATGGATGAGATGAAGGACTATTTCAACGCCAACATTGCCAAGCGATCGTACGTTTATTGCGTTATCGGCAAAAAATCTGAAATGGACATGTCTGTGCTTAAAAAGCTGGGCCCTGTGAAAGAATTGACCTTGGAAGAAGTGTTTGGGTATTGATTCTTCAAATTTGTAATACTTGAGACGGCCAACTAGTTGACCGTCTCAAGTATCCGTACTATCTTCGCGGCTCGTTCTTAATTTATTGGCTTATCAAGAAAGACTGAGGGATAAGGCCCTACGAAGTCTTGGCAACCTCCGCCTCAGGCGGAAAGGTGCCAAATCCTATTCTCCGCCAAAGGCGGAGAAAGAGATAAGATGAATGTGAGAACATTTAGAAAGAAACTACAGGGCCTTCAAGTCCGCCTCAGGCGGAGTTGAAGGCCTTTTTTTTTGATTGACGATGAACGATTGACGACATACGATTAACGATTTGATACAGCCTTTGTGTTCTCTGTGTATTCTTAGTGAACTCTGTGGTTAAACACATTTGAAATGAACAATAAAACTGAAATATTAGAGAAAGCCTTAAAGGAACGAATCCTTGTATTGGATGGCGCGATGGGAACCATGATTCAGCAACACACGTTGGCAGAAGAAGACTTCCGTGGTGAGTATTTTAAGGATGCTGAAAAGCCTTTGAAAGGAAACAACGATTTGCTTTCCATCACGCGTCCAGAGATCATCAAAGACATTCACCGTCAATATTTTGAAGCTGGCGCAGACATTGCCGAGACCAACACTTTCAGCGGTACAACCATCGCGCAAGCAGATTATGGCTTGGAAGATGCGGTGTATAAAATCAACTACGAATCAGCCAAAATTGCTCGTGAAGTAGCGGATGAATTCCTGATTACAGAACCGAACAAACCGCGTTTTGTAGCAGGAGCTATGGGGCCAACAAATAGAACGGCTTCGCTTTCTCCAGATGTGAACGATCCAGGTTTTAGAGGTGTAACGTTTGATGAATTACGCATCGCATACCGAGACCAAGCAAAAGCTTTGATTGAAGGTGGCGTGGATATTCTTTTGGTGGAAACCGTATTTGACACCCTGAACGCAAAAGCCGCTCTTTTCGCAATTGACGAATTGTTTGACGAACTCGGTTATCGATTGCCCATTATGGTTTCAGGAACAATTACGGATGCCAGTGGAAGAACCTTATCTGGACAAACTGCCGAGGCTTTCCTTATCTCAGTTTCGCATATTCCGTTGCTGTCCATTGGCTTCAATTGTGCGTTGGGAGCTTCGCAATTGCGGCCTCATTTGCAAGTGTTGGCAGGTAAGTCTCACTTCAACATCAGCGCACATCCAAATGCTGGATTGCCTAATGAATTCGGAGAATATGACGAATCTCCAAGAATGATGGCCAGTCAGATTGAAGACTTTCTTAAAGAGAACTTGATAAATATCATTGGGGGATGTTGCGGAACGACTCCACCGCATATTAAAGCCATTGCGGAGGTGGCTTCGAAATATAGTCCACGGACGATAGGCCATAGTCCACAGACCACAGACGATGGTCTTGGCGAAAAATAACACTAGAAATAACCTGCCATGGTCTATCGACCATGGACTAATCTAAAGAAATGGCATTCAAATTTGAAAATCTAACTGTCTGGCAAAAGTCCCTTGACTATTCGGCCAGCATACATGAGCTCACTCTCACTTTTCCGAAGGATGAACTATACATTCTTTCGTCACAAATAAAACGTGCATCTGATAGTGTCAATTTAAACATTGCGGAAGGTTCAACAGGGCAATCGGATGCAGAATTCAGCAAATTCTTAGGTTATGCAATTCGCTCTGCCATTGAGGTCGTCTCTTGTCTTTATCTCGGAAGAAAGCGTGGCTTGATTACGGAAGTAGCCTTTCAACGGCTTTATGCTGATGCCGAAGAACTAATTAGAATGACACAGGCACTACGTAATTCCATCAAACCCAAAAAATAACTCCGTCCTACTATGGACAATCGACTATGGACAATCGACTTAATAAACTTCCTCCTTTACAACTCTCAGGCCTTGAGCCACTGACCATATTCCCTGGTTCTAACTTCATCAATGTGGGTGAAAGAACCAATGTCACGGGTTCGAAGATGTTCTTGCGACTTATCAAGGATGATAAATTTGATGAGGCACTTGCCGTTGCCCGCGACCAAGTGGCGGGCGGTGCGCAGGTACTAGACATCAACATGGATGAAGGCATGATTGATGGCAAGGAAGCCATGGTCAAATTTCTCAATCTGGTGATGGCAGAACCTGATATTTCAAAAATCCCCATCATGATTGATAGCTCTAAGTGGGAGATTATTGAAGCAGGATTGAAATGCGTTCAAGGAAAGTGCGTGGTGAATTCCATCAGCTTGAAAGAAGGCGAAGAACAATTCATTGATCACGCTAAGAAAATCAAGCGTTACGGTGCGGCTACGGTAGTTATGGCGTTTGACGAAAACGGTCAGGCCGACAGCTATGAGCGTAGAATTGCAATCTGCCAACGCTCGTATGACGTGTTGGTGAATAAGGTCGGATTTCCACCGCAAGACATCATTTTTGACCCGAATATTTTCCCCGTGGCAACGGGAATGGAAGAGCACAACAATAACGCGCTCGACTTTTTTAATGCCACTAAATGGATCAAGGGAAACCTTCCAGGAGCGAAGGTTTCTGGCGGTGTGAGTAACGTTTCGTTCTCGTTTAGAGGAAACAACCCGGTTCGGGAGGCCATGCACTCGGCTTTCCTTTATCACGCCATTCAGCATGGAATGGATATGGGAATTGTGAACCCAACCATGTTGGAGATTTATGATGAAATTCCGAAGGAGTTGTTGGTGAAGGTGGAAGACGTACTTCTTAACCGAAATGAGAATGCAACAGAAGCACTACTCGAATTCGCTCAAACATTCGTTGGTACAACGAGAGAAAAAGTAGAAGACTTGGCGTGGCGAGATGAGCCCGTTGAATCACGGTTATCACATGCGTTGGTCAGAGGCATTACCGACTACATTGAGGTAGATGTGGAAGAAGCCCGTCTGAAAGCCGAAAAGCCGTTGCATGTAATTGAAGGCCCATTGATGGCGGGAATGAACATCGTTGGCGACCTCTTTGGGGCTGGAAAGATGTTTCTTCCGCAGGTGGTAAAATCAGCAAGGGTGATGAAAAAGGCGGTTGCTTACTTGCTTCCTTATATGGAAGCCCCCCTACCCCCCAAAGGGGGGGATGGCAGCTCCGAGACACCTGGGTACATGACTGCTGACCCGGTTTACTATGAAAAGATTAAGGAGTATGTGAAGAAGCATCGAAGCCAACCAACTCAGGCTGAAGATGCGCTGTGGCAATCGCTTAGGAACAAACAGCTTGGTGGACATAAATTCAGAAGACAACATATCATTGGAAAATACATTACTGATTTTGTTTGTCTTCAGGAAAAATTGGTCATTGAGATTGACGGCTTGATTCATCAACTTCCAGATGTTCAGGAAAATGATGTGGCAAGAGAGAACTGGCTCAAAGAACAAGGTTTTAGCGTTATTCGATTTACAAATGATGAGGTGTTGGTAGCTATTGATGATGTTAGATATAAGATTCAACGTAAAATAAAGGAAGCCAACTCCTCCCCTTCGGGGAGGTCGGGAGGGGCTGGTCGTGTTTTACTTGCCACCGTCAAGGGTGACGTTCACGACATCGGCAAAAACATCGTTGGCGTTGTGCTTGCCTGCAACAACTACGAAGTGATTGATCTCGGAGTGATGGTTCCTGCGGAGAAAATTCTTCGCGAAGCCAAAGCACTTAATGTGGATGTGATTGGATTGAGCGGTCTCATCACCCCATCGTTGGATGAGATGGTTCATCTTGCCAAAGAGATGGAACATGATGGTTTCGATATTCCGTTGCTTATTGGTGGAGCAACTACTTCTCGCGTTCACACCGCAGTAAAGATTGAGGAGAAATACCAGCGCGGACAAGCCGTTCATGTGTTGGATGCGTCAAGAGCGGTTACGGTTGTGGAAAGTCTGTTGGGAAGCAAGAAAGAGGCGTTTATAACCAATATCAAGGAAGAATACGCACACATGCGCGAAATGCATGCACGTAAACGAGCCGATAAAGAGTTTGTATCACTTGAAGTTGCACGCGAAAACAAGACTAAAATTGAATGGAAAGCGGAAGACCTCGCAAAGCCAGCCAAGCTTGGCCTGACCGAGTTTGTTGATTTTCCGCTAAGCGAATTGGTGGATTACATCGATTGGACACCCTTCTTCCAAACATGGGAATTGGCTGGTCGTTACCCTAAAATTTTGGAGGATGAAGTTGTAGGCGATGCTGCAACGAAAGTGTTTGCCGATGCGCAAGACATGCTCAAGAAAATCATCAGCGAGAAATGGATCACCGCAAGCGGAGTTGTGGGCATTTGGCCAGCAAATGCCGTGGGCGATGATGTAGAATTGTACACTGACGAAACGCGGACGGAGTTGCTTTCAACCGTTCATTCTTTACGCCAGCAAAGCAAGAAGGCAACCAACATTCCGAATATCGCGTTAGCCGATTTTGTGGCTCCTAAGGAAACTGGCTTGCAAGATTTTATGGGTGGATTTGCCGTCACGACAGGATTGGGCATTGAAACAAAGCTTGAAGAGTTTGCCAAAGACCATGACGATTACAACAGCATTATGCTCAAATCGTTGGCAGACCGATTGGCTGAAGCATTTGCTGAGAAACTACATTCCATTGTGAGAAGAGAAACGTGGGGTTATGATTCCTCCGAAACACTTTCAAATGAAGAATTGATTCGCGAAAAATACCGTGGAATCCGTCCCGCTCCAGGTTATCCAGCTTGTCCTGATCATACCGAAAAACCTGAATTATTCAACCTTCTTAATGCAACTTCAATCACTGGGATTTCGCTTACAGAAAGCTTGGCAATGATGCCTACAGCTTCCGTTAGCGGTTTCTATTTCGCACATCCGCAAAGCAAATACTTCGGCCTTGGAAAAATTGAGAAAGACCAAGTGGAAGATTACGCTGTGAGAAAAGGTATGGAAGTAAGAGAGGTTGAACGGTGGATGGGTCCGAATTTGAATTATGATTGAAAAAGACCACGGACCATAGTCGATAGTCGATAGTCCACAGACCATGGACCATAGTCGATAGACCACAGACCAAGGACCACGGACCATAGTCGATAGTCGATAGTCCACAGACCATGGACCATAGTCGATAGACCACAGACCACGGACCACGGACCATAGTCGATAGTCGATAGTCCACAGACCATGGACCATAGTCGATAGACCACAGACCACGGACTACGGACCATAGTTGATAGCCAAGAGTCGACA
>JBDNJH010000207.1:0-15456 GCA_041687875.1 Flavobacteriales bacterium
AATATCTCCAAGAATGAATTGCTTGATGGAGAATTTGAATCCTTCCATGCTGTCGGTTCCCAAACCTTTTGAGAGTTTTTCGGCCATTTCAAATTCAGTTTGATCCGAAAAAAGAAATATTCTGTTCTTATCGAAGACTGTTTGCGAAGCTCCAGTATCAACTAGGATATTCGCCAAATTTCCGTTCACAAAACCGCTGACCGCGATGTGCACACCCGACTTTTCAATCTCAATAAAACGAATGGGAACAGGAAACTCCATCATATAAAAAAAGGTGTCCTGTTAAACAGAACACCCTTCAAAGTTAACTCACTTCAACTTACGCTGTTGCCTCTTCCAAAAGATTGTTTGTTTTTCGAACACCGTCAGCACTTTCTACAAGCTTCGCTTTCTCAGCAGCATCAAGTTTTATTTCAATAATCTTCTCAACACCGTTGCGGCCAATAATGACTGGGGCACCGATACAAATGTCTTTTAATCCGTATTCTCCATCCAACATCACCGAACAAGGGAACATCTTTTTCTGATTGCAAGCAATTGCCTGAACCATGGAAGAGACCGCTGCACCCGGAGCGTACCAAGCACTGGTTCCGAGCAACCGTGTAAGTGTAGCACCACCAACTTTGGTCTCTTCCGAAACCTCAGCCAATTTCTCAGCAGAAAGGAATTCCGAAACGGGAACACCGTTTCTCACTGCCAATCGTGTCAATGGAATCATACCTGTATCACTGTGTCCGCCAATTACCATACCGGCAACATCAGATGCAGGACATCCCAAAGCCTCGCTCAAACGGTATAGGAAACGAGCGCTATCTAACGCACCGCCCATTCCGATAATTCTGTTCTTTGGAAGACCAGTTGCCTTGTGCGCTAAATAAGCCATCGTGTCCATTGGGTTACTAACCACAATGATGATGACGTCCGGAGAATGCTTGATAAGGCTAGTGGCCACTGTTTTCACAATGCCTGCATTGATGCCAATCAGCTCCTCACGGCTCATTCCTGGCTTACGCGGAATACCACTTGTAATGACAGCGATGTCGCTTCCCGCAGTCTTGGAGTAATCGTTGGTAACACCCGTAATCTTGGTATCAAACCCAAGAAGCGTGGCTGTTTGCATCAGGTCCATGGCCTTGCCCTCGGCAAAACCTTCCTTGATATCTACTAAAACAACTTCTGAAGCAAAATCTTTGATAGCGATGTATTCGGCACAACTTGCGCCAACCGCTCCTGCTCCTACAACTGTAACTTTCATGGTATTATATTTTTTTGAGTTTTCGTTTTTTTTGAAACATCCTTCGACTTGCTCAGGACAGGGCGCAAATGTAGAAAAGATGCTGCTCCACCAAAAGCAGATAGAAGTCAGTTTTAAAGGTGTTTTGAACTATTTGGGCCTATCGTTAAGCTAAGCAAGGAAGTTGGCTACGAAGCACCGCGCGAGGGGTGGAAGCGGCATCCTTTTTTCCGCCTTTATTGAGCGAAGTCGAAATGAGGGCGGAAAAAAGATACAGCGGACGACCCGACCCCGATCTTTCATCGGGGACGCGCCCAAAAATGCCTGTTCAAATCCCTGTTGAAAACCGAACAGAAATAAGTTCAGGTTCACTTAGCTCTAATACTATATTTATTGTCCGCAAGAAAGGAAGGACGGCAGACGGAAATGGCGCAAGAAACACAGTATAACGCAGAACAGATACGATCGCTAGAATGGCATGAACATATTCGGCTCAGGCCTGGTATGTACATTGGCAAACTGGGTGATGGATCGCAGTATGATGATGGTGTTTACATTCTTATCAAGGAGGTTATAGATAACTCGATTGATGAATTTGTGATGGGAAATGGCCGTACGATTGAGGTGACGGTGAAGGAGCGTTCGGTGCGTGTGCGAGATTACGGTCGTGGAATTCCGTTGACCAAAGTTGTGGACTGCGTAAGCAAGATTAACACGGGAGCGAAGTATGATTCGGTGGCTTTTAAGAAATCGGTTGGATTGAACGGGGTTGGTACAAAGGCGGTGAATGCCATGTCTTCGGTGTTCACGATTCAGTGTTACCGTGATGATCAGACCAAGTTGGCGGAGTTCGAGAAAGGAATAATCACTAAAGATGCGGCCATTGAGCCGAGCACGCAACGCAAGGGAACACTCACGTATTTTGAGCCTGACGACACGCTTTTCAAAGGGTATAAATTCCGAGATGAGCATGTGAAGAAAATGTTGTGGAACTATTGTTATCTCAATCCTGGGTTGACAATTCTCTACAACGGAGAGAAAATGATCTCCGAAAATGGTCTGAGAGACTTGCTGGAGGCCAAGATTGATGATGACATCTGCTATCCAATTATTCACCTTAGGGGCGAGGATATTGAGGTAGCGATTACGCACGGGCATTCTTCGCGAGAGGAGTATTATTCGTTCGTAAACGGGCAGCACACAACCATGGGCGGCACGCATCAAGGTGCCTTCCGTGAAGCGGTGGTGACCACGATAAGAACACACTTTAAGAAGGAATTTGACGCGAGTGATGTGAGAAGTGGAATCATTTCGGCCATTTCGGTGAAGGTGATGGAACCTGTTTTTGAAAGTCAGACAAAGACCAAACTGGGTTCTCAGAATGTGGCAGAGGATGGCCCTTCAATGAAGGCTTTCATTGGAGACTTCCTGAAAACTGCACTCGATAATTTCCTTCACAAGAATACCGATGTAGCTGATTTGTTACTGAAGCGAATTCAACAGGCAGAACGAGAACGGAAGGAGCTTTCTGGCATCAAGAAATTGGCGCGAGACAGGGCGAAAAAGTCCAATCTTCATAACAAGAAATTGCGCGATTGTCGTATTCATTTTGATTCCAATAAAGAGCGAGCAGAGGAAACAACCATATTCATTACTGAGGGAGATTCGGCTTCTGGTTCAATCACCAAAAGTCGCGACCCGAACACACAGGCCGTGTTCAGTTTGCGTGGAAAGCCCTTGAATAGTTACGGGCTTTCTCGAAAAGTGGTTTACGAGAATGAGGAATTCAACCTCCTGCAAGCGGCATTGAATATTGAAGACGGCTTGGAAGGTTTGCGTTACAACAAAATAGTTGTCGCTACGGATGCCGATGTGGATGGAATGCACATTCGTTTGCTTTTGCTGACGTTCCTATTACAATTCTTCCCTGACCTTATTAAGAACGGCCACGTTTACATTTTGCAAACGCCCCTTTTCCGTGTTAGGAATAAGAAAGAAACGCGTTACTGTTATTCGGAAGATGAGCGGAGAGATGCCATTGCCCATCTTGGAAAGAATCCTGAGATAACACGTTTCAAGGGATTGGGAGAAATCTCACCAGATGAGTTCAAGAACTTTATTGGGGAAGACATGCGATTGGATCCTGTGGAGATTAGAAAGGAAGACCATCTGAGCCAGATGCTGGAGTTTTACATGGGCAAGAACACGCCTGACAGACAGGATTTTATCATCGAGCGGTTGCGAATTGAGAAGGATCTTGTGGAAGAAGAAGTTGCTGAGAAGGTGGAAGTAGAGGTGTAAAACGGGAAAAGGAAAAAGGTCGGAGACGAGTTGATAAATGTCTGAGGAAAACGAAAACGAAGAGAAGAAAGAAGACGGAACTGGCGAAGTAGAAAGTGCCGTTGCCGTTAGTGGGATGTACCAAGATTGGTTCTTGGACTACGCCAGCTACGTTATTCTTGAGCGTGCCGTTCCGAACATCGAAGATGGCCTGAAGCCCGTTCAGACGCGTATCATGCACTCCATGTTCGAGTTGGAGGATGGCCGTTACAACAAGGTCGCTAACATTATCGGGCATTGCATGAAGTATCACCCACATGGCGATATGGCCATTGGCGATGCGATTGTTGGTCTTGGACAGAAAGAACTGCTGATTGATACGCAAGGAAACTGGGGAAACACCCTTACTGGCGATCGCGCAGCTGCTGGCCGATACATTGAAGCACGACTTTCCAAGTTTGCGCTTGAGGTTGTTTTTAATCCGAAAACCACCAATTGGAAAACTTCTTACGATGGAAGAAATAGGGAGCCTGTCACACTTCCTGTCAAGTTTCCGTTGTTGTTGGCCCAAGGAGTTGAAGGTATTGCGGTCGGACTTTCAACCAAAATTCTTCCTCACAATTTCAACGAACTGATTGATGCTTCCATTCAGATCCTGAAAGGAAAGAAGGCAACTGTTTTGCCTGATTTTTTAACGGGCGGAATGATTGATGTTAGCGGTTACAACGATGGTCAGCGAGGAGGCAAAGTCCGCGTTCGTGCCAAGATTGGGAAAATCGATACCAAAACCTTGGTCATTACCGAAATTCCGTACGGAACTAATACTTCCAACCTTATCGACAGCATTCTAAAGGCCAACGATAAGGGCAAGATCAAAATCAAGAAAGTGGAGGATAACACGGCTGCGGACGTGGAAATTCTCATTCATCTTGCCACAGGAATTTCTCCTGATAAAACGATTGACGCCCTTTACAGTTTTACGGATTGCGAATCAAGTATTTCGCCAAATGCATGTGTGATTGTGAACGATAAACCGATGTTCATGTCGGTTTCGGATATTTTGTCAATCTGCACGCAACAGACACTTGATCTTCTCAGAAGAGAGTTGGAGATCAGGTTGGGCGAATTGCAGGAGCAATGGCATTTCGCTTCGTTGGAGAAGATTTTCATCGAGAATCGCATCTACCGCGATATTGAGGAAGAAGAAACGTGGGAAGGCGTGATCAGTGCCATTGATAAGGGGCTGAAACCCTACACCAAACATCTGGTTCGTGAAGTAACAGTAGATGATATTACGCGATTGACAGAGATTCGGATCAAGCGTATTTCCAAGTTCGATAGCAACAAGGCGGATGATAATATCGCTGCGTTGGAAGGCAAGATAGCCGAGGTGAAGCACGACCTGGAACACTTGGTCGATTTCGCCATCGCGTATTACAAGAACCTAAAAGACAAGTACGGAAAAGGCAGAGAGCGCAGAACCGAGATCCGTCATTTTGATGTGATACAGGCAGCGCGTGTGGCGGTTGCAAATGAGAAACTGTACATCAATCGTGAGGAAGGATTCATCGGAACTTCGTTGAAGAAAGATGAATTCATTTCTGATTGCTCAGATATAGACGACATCATCGTTTTTACTGCTAATGGAAATATGAAAGTGGTGAAGGTGGACAACAAGGTTTTTGTTGGGAAGGATATCATCCATGCTGCCGTGTTCCGCAAGAACGACAAGCGCACCATATATAATATGATATACCGCGATGGGCCGCGCGGCAATTATTTTTCCAAGCGGTTCCCCGTCACATCCGTAACACGCGACAAGGATTACGACCTCACCGCAGGAACGGCTGGAAGTACAGTTGAGTGGTTTTCAGCAAACCCGAACGGGGAAGCGGAGGTGGTTCTGGTTCATGTGCGGCCAAAACCGAAGTTGAAGAAGTTGAAATTTGACTTTGATTTTGCCGAATTGGCCATAAAAGGTCGCGCAGCAAAGGGAAATACATTCTCAAAGAACCCGCTGCGTAAGATTGAAATCAAAGAGAAAGGACTTTCTACGCTCGGGGCCAGAAAGATCTGGTTTGACGATACCGTTCAGCGATTGAATGCTGATGGCAGAGGAGAACTTTTGGGAGAATTTGCGCCTGAGGATAAGATCCTCACCATCATGCAAAATGGAGATTACAAATTGCTTGGGTTCGACATCAGTACGCAGTTTGACGATGACATGACCCTTATTGAAAAATGGAATCCTGAAAAACCGCTTTCAGTTGTTTATCTCGATACGAGTAAGAAGATCTATATGATTAAGCGGTTCTTGGTGGAGAAATCTTCGAAGGCCGTGAGCATGTTGCCTGAAGGCGAAGAGAACCAATTGGAACTCGTGACCACCGACTGGAAACCACGGATTCAGCTCAATTTCCGCAAGAAACCAGGTGAGGAAGAAGCCACTGTGGAGGAAATCAATGTGGAGGAATTTATTGCCGTGAAAGGTTTGAAAGCCAAGGGAAATCAGCTTACCAGAGAAACGGTGAACACCATTGATTTGTTGGATCCGATTCCATACGAACCACCAGTCACTGAGAATCAAGAAATTCCAACAGAGGACGATGATGATGAGTCAACCGAAGTTGAGGAAGTTGTAGATTCTGAAGAAGCAACAACGGTAGAGTGGGACGTTAGCGATTCGACCACTAACGAAGAAGAGGAACAACCGAAAATCGAACCTAAACCAGCTCCAAAAAAAGATGACGAACCCAAAGGTTCGACTAATGGTTCAAGCGAAGGTCAACTAGGTTTGTTCTAGTTTATCGGTCAGTTCTTTTATTCTGCTTTTTAGACTATCTGCCAGTTCAGAATTGGTGATTTTTCCATCTGAAAAGTTCTCCCCGAATTTAGGCAACGAGAATGTGCCGACCAATTGTGCGCCCCAAAACGGAAGTACGCCACTCAAGTGATTGAGAACGGTCTGACCACCACTCGCCCCAGGTGAAGTAGCCATCAAAAGAACGGGCTTGTCCTGAAAAATCTTCCCTTCCATCCGAGAAACCCAATCCAACGTGTTTTTCAATCCAGCAGGAAGGCTGCCATTATATTCAGGCGTTGAGATGAGAAAAGCATCAGAAGCATCAAACAAGACTCTTAACTTTTGAATATTTACAGGTATTCCCAATTCAGCCTCCAGCTCTTTCCGATAGATTGGAGCATCAAAATCACTCAATTTGATGATAGAGACTTCTGCTTTCGTTATCAAATCGGCACCATGAGCAACAAGTTTATGGTTGATAGAATTGGCACTAAAGCTGCCCGAAAATGCAAGTATCTTCTTCATAGAATGGTTTTGAACCGTAATAATACGAGACATTATTGCATTGATCGGAGTCATTCTTACGACAACTTGCCCATTACAAAATCGTTCTTTTGTAGGCCGTCAAATCATGGCAATCAAATGAAAAACCAACTACTAGCTATTCTCTTATTTCTATGCGGAAGTTCTGTGCTTGCGCAAAATGCACTGAACATGACCCAGTTAGGGCATCTTTCCTACAATGAGAGTCTCAGTGATGTGAGAGGTGCCTTGCATAATGGCCGCGAATACGCATTGGTTGGAGCTCGCAATGGTTTTTCCATTGTGGATGTAACAAATCCGGCCACGCCTACCGAAGTGTTCTATGAATCAGGGCCAAGTTCAACATGGCGCGATCCTTTTTATCATAATGGTCATGCCTACTGCGTGACGGAAGGCGGTGGAGGCTTGCTTATTGTAAACATGGCACCGCTTCCAGCAGGCCAAAACCTTTCCACAACGCTTTACACTGGCAACTTTTTTTCTTTCAGTTCTGCGCATAATATGTTCATTGATGGGCCAAATGACCGAGCCTACATTTTTGGATCTAATTCAATTGAAGGAGTCATCATTCTGGATATTTCAAATCCGATGAATCCAACCGAACTTGGAATTTGGAATGACCACTACATACATGACGGATTTGTTCGGGGCGATACGCTTTGGGCGGCCTGCTTAGAAGAAGGTGTTTTTGTTGTGAATGTGGCAAATGCAAGTAATCCTGTAGTCCTTTCAAACTGGGACACGCCAAGCACATTTGCCCATAACGTATGGCCTTCGGATGATAATGCCAATTGCTACACAACGGACGAAGTGATCAGCGGTTTTGTGGCCGGATATAATATGAGTAACCTGCAAAATGTGGTGGAAACAGATAAGACCAGACATCCTTTGTCTGAAGGCGTAATCCCGCACAACACCCATTTTCTCAACGATTATGTGGTCACATCACATTATCGTGATGGCGTAACCGTACATGACGTTTCAGACCCTACTAATATGGTGCTTACCGGCTATTTCGACACCAGCCCTTTAATCGGAAATGGATTCAACGGAGCTTGGGGAGCATGGCCGTATCTACCATCAGGAAACCTCCTTGTTTCTGATATTGAGGAGGGGCTTTTTGTACTTGGAGTTGATTATCTGCGAGCAGCATTGTTGGAGGGAACTGTCACCGAGTTTGGGGTGGGAAGCCCATTGAATGCCGTTCAGATTGAAGTAGTTGGAGCTGTCTTGAATGAATTGACAAACCTTTTTGGTGATTACTCTACAGGAACTGCAAATGAAGGAACTTATAATGTTATATTTCAAAAGGGAGGCTATCTCTCGCAGACAATATCAGGAGTGACACTCACAAACGGACAGACCGAAATCCTTGATGTGGAGTTGGTGCCAGATGCGCCTTTTACGGTTTCAGGAACTGTTTCTGAAGCAGGTACAGGAACACCAATTGAAGGAGCTATCGTGGTTTTTGAGAATAATTTCTTCTACAAAGAATTTACAACCGATGCGAACGGAAATTATTCCGACAGCGAGTTTTTCGCTGGCGAATATGATGTCACCGTGGGTGCTTGGGGATATGTTGGCGAGTGCTCCACCATCCCCATGACCTCAAGCGCAACACCACCAAGCTTTGAATTGCCTAAAGGATACGCTGACGACTTTGCACTTGACCTAGGTTGGGCTGTTTCAGGAAATGCCAATGTGGGCATTTGGGAAAGAGGCGTTCCTGTGGGCACCAACTTCAACGGTCAGTTTTCAAATCCTGATGCTGATGCTGGTTCAGCGTGCGGATATCAGGCATACGTAACAGGAAACGGAGGTGGAGGTGCAGGAGATGATGACGTGGATGATGGCGTTACCATTCTTATTTCCCCAATGATGGATCTGACAACTTATGCTGAGCCAACGGTCACGTTTGATTACTGGTTTTTCAATCAGGGAGGAAATGAAAATCCGAACGATACGTATCTGGTTAAGTTGAACAACGGTACAACAGAGGCGACCCTGTTTTCATTGCCAATTTCATCTGGTCAGTGGAAGGCTTTTTCTATGCCAATCTCGCAGTTCGTAGATATAACTTCTACGATGCAACTAATACTTGAGGCTGATGATGTTACTCCGGGTCATTTGGTAGAAGGAGGCATAGACAATTTCCGAATTACGGAAACTACAGGAGTTCAAGATGCTGAGGCTGGAATTAATGTTTCTATATTCCCAAATCCAGCAAACGATTTCGTCACTATCACTGTAAGCAGACCTTTCGGCAATGGACACGTTCAGCTTTTTGATATGGCAGGCAAAGCGGTTGGTAATCAATATTCAATCGCCTCAGGAGCCAATGTCATCAGATTTCCGGTGGCTGCAGGAGTTTATCTTTGTGAGGTGGTTGTTGACGGAAAACGTCAGATTGAAAGATTGTCAATTCACTATTGATTGTCGACTTTCGCACATCATAAATCAATGGTTTTCGTATTTTGATAACCGTTAAGTAACACTAAAACGAGCGGCAATGGAGAGTGATATTATGCAAATCAAATTGGAGAGAGTTGCAAAAACTCGAATTCAAGATGTAGATTTTGACAACATCCCATTTGGGAGAGAGTTTGCCGACCACATGTTTGTTGCCGATTATGTAGATGGCAAATGGAGCGGTTTCAGAATTGAGCCGTATGGTAAGATGATGTACACACCGGCCATGCTTGGTCTTCACTATGGTCAGACCATTTTCGAAGGAATGAAGGCTTATCGGAATACAAACGGTGAGGTGATGATGTTCCGTCCAACGGATAATTTCAAGCGATTGAACGTTTCTGCCGAACGCATGTGTATGCCAACCATTCCGGTTCATTTGATGATGGAGGCACTCAGAGAATTACTGAAAATTGATGAGGCATGGGTGCCAAAGAACACGGAATCTGCTCTCTACATTCGTCCGTTCATGTTTGCTACGGATGAATTTCTTGGGGTAAAACCATCCGATAAATACCGTTGCGTCATGTTCACTGGGCCAGTCGGGCCTTATTACACAACACCGCTGAAGGTGATGGTGGAGGATGAATACACAAGAGCTGTCAAAGGTGGAACAGGTTTCGCAAAATCAGGTGGCAATTATGGCGGTGCACTACTTCCTACCAAATTGGCACAGCAGAAGGGATACCACCAATTACTTTGGACCGATGCCATCGAACACAAATTCATTGAAGAAAGTGGAACTATGAATGTCATGTTTCAAATTGGGGATTCGCTTGTTACACCGCCAACTGGAGATACCATTCTTAAAGGAATCACACGAGATAGCGTGCTTACCCTTGCTGCTGATCTTGGTATAGATGTGCAGGAAAGACGTATTAGTGTTGATGAGCTTAAATCAGCACATGATAAAGGTTTATTGCTTGATGCGTTTGGCGTTGGAACAGCAGCAACAATTGCTCCTATAGAGCTAATTGGATATAAAGGAATTGACCTTGTTCTTCCTCCAATCAATCAGCGAAAAATGTCTCAATTGATAGCCAAAGAATTGACAGATATCCGCTACGGAAAAGCAGCTGATAAATTCGGTTGGATGGTGAGTATGAACTGATGAAAAAGACAATATTCATATTGCTTTTTATTCCAATTCTGTTATGCGGCTGTAAAAAGTGCGTTGAGTGCGAAATAAAACTCAAACAATCGCAAAATGTAATTGAATATATAGACGAGTTTTGTGGTACGAACAAAAAAATTGAGGAAGAGCAGGCGCGTCTTCTTGCAGATTATACCTGCGTTAACTGCATCGTAAATACAGGATTAGGACCTGCCAGTTCAGGGGTCGAATGTGGCGATAGGGCGTTTACTGATAGCATTGTAGCCGATTGGAAACAAGGTGCTTTTAATCTTGGAACAACGGCCAATTGTACGTATTACCGCGACACGGTAAATGTGACCTGCGTTCTTAAATAACTAGGAGAATTCTCAGTAGATGCTCACGTAAGAAGAGCCAATCCAAACGGCATCCTCATCTGCCGTGTAAAGCGAAACTTTGTAAGTGCCACGGTCTCTAAGGTTTAGAGGGAAATTAGCCTGAGTAACGTCTTTGGCAATTGGCACAGTCAATTCCTGAAAATGCTCGCTAAACTCTTTTTCGCCTTGAGGTCTGAACCAAATATCCACGGAAACCCCATCACTTCCAAAACCTTCATTGTTTGAGAAAAGTGCTTTGAGGTCAACACCTCCAGGAACGCCTTTGAATTTCTCGTTCTGTCCAGTAAGCATACCACTTTGAACTGCTCTGCCAAAAGCCATGTAAAAGCTTTCAAACACAAGCGTTTCTTTCTCTTCTTCTGTCAATTCCTCTTTAATCACCGATTCTACGAAAATCGGTTCTGGAGCATTCTCAAGAAGTTGCTGTTTGGTCAATTCTGCTTTTTTGGTCGGAGCTTCAACAGCGGCAATCTTTTCTGCCTTCTTTACTTCTACCACAGGCTCTACCTTAGCAACTGGTTCTGGTTTCTTCACTGGTTCAGGCTTGGCAACAACTACAGGCTTTGCTGGGCCATTTACCTTAATAATCCCACTTGCCAAAAACGTCCATTCACGGTCATAAGCAGAAACGGTGTACGAATTGGCGGTCATAAACTCATACCTAAGAGCAGCCCAATTTCTAGCCTGACCAATTACTAATTTTATACTGTCAGTTTTTACTTTCCCTTCGGTTTCCGACCTGAACAAGATGTTCATAGCATTACCATTGATGGTGGTTTTGCCATTAAAGTACATCACAGTAAGCACTTTTGGCCAACTGCTAGCAGTCCATTCTGTGCCTGGATTTTTTAAAACTCCAACGTTATTGAAGTCTTCTCCGAACTCGATTTTTTGGGCCGAAACGTTGAGAGTGGCGCAGGAAAGAAGGATGAAAAAGAATTTCATGATTACGCTTCTTACCAATTTCTCCGCCATTCTGCGTTTCATTTTTTTGAGTGCCCAGGACTGGATTCGAACCAGCACAACCTTGCGATCACCAGCCCCTCAAGCTGGCGTGTCTACCAATTTCACCACCTGGGCAGAAGTGTCGCAAATTTAGCCGTTTTTTCGAGTAAGGAAACTCCCTGTTTAGCGACAAACGAACAAATTGTCCGCAATGGCATTTGATATATTTGTACTCATCCTTAAATAGCAATCGTTTGAACAATTTCACAAAACTTTGGTGGCTGGAGAAAATCCATCTCTTTGAAGGTCTTTCCGAAAAGGAAATGCTGAAAATTGAGGAGCGTTCTACTATGAAAACCAAGGAAAAGGGAACTCATATCTACTTCCCCAACGAACCGTCTAAGGTTATTTTCTTCCTCAAAAATGGAAGAGTCAAGATTGGTAGTTATTCTAATGATGGTAAGGAAATTATTAAAGGAATTATGCATTCAGGAGATATGTTTGGTGAGATGGGATTGGTAGGACAGGACACTCGCACCGACTTTGCTATTGCCATGGATGATGATGTGCGTATTTGTACAATGAATGTGGTTGAGATACTGGAAATGATGCGCGGAAATGCTGAACTCAGCCTGAAGATTACAACAACCATTGGAGATAAACTTACCAAAGTGGAGCGGAAGTTTGAATCGCTCATATTCAAAGATGCTCGAACACGCATTGTTGATCTTATCAAAGAAATGGCCACAGAGCGAGGCAAGATTCTTGCGGGAGAAGCCATTCTATTGGAACATTCGCTCACCCATCAGGATATTGCCAGTTTAACGGCCACCTCAAGACAGACGGTAACAACTGTTTTGAACGAGCTGAAAGACAAGGAACTCATCAATTTTGACAGAAAATCCATTCTCATTCATGAAAAAGGAAAACTTATATGAGGCCAACAATTTATTTGGCCAACTGGTGCCATCAATGCGCATTGGTGAAAGATTTCGTGAAGAAATCGGGTGTGGATGCAGATATTTACAATGTGGATATGTCAAATCAGAAACCACCCATTGATGTCTTCGTGTACCCAGCTTTGTTCGTGGATTCTAAGTTAGTTGCCTACGGTGAAGATATCATTGCCTATTTTGAGAATCGATTAGCGAATAAATAAATTGAAATGACGACTGAAGAATTGCTGAAAGTTTCTGCCAAAGCGCAGCAAGTGATAGACACGGAAGACCGCTACGGAGCGCATAATTATCATCCGCTGCCTGTGGTTTTGGAGAGGGGAGAAGGTGTTTTTGTTTGGGATACAGACGGGAAGAAGTACTACGATTTTCTTTCTGCCTATTCGGCTGTTAACCAAGGACACTGTCATCCAAGAATTATTGCAGCATTAAAGGAGCAAGCTCAGAAACTCACGCTTACTAGCCGTGCATTTTACAACGATGTGTTGGGCGAGTATGAGAAATACGCCACGGAATATTTTGGCTTTGATAAGCTGCTGCCAATGAATACGGGAGCTGAAGGCGTTGAAACGGCTATCAAGTTGTGCCGAAAATGGGCTTACGAGAAGAAAGGATTGGCTACTAATAAAGCTAAGATTATTGTGTGCGAAGGCAATTTTCATGGCAGAACAACCACTATTATTTCATTCTCAAATGATGCAGATGCCCGTAAGAATTTTGGGCCATATACACCCGGTTTTGAAGCCGTGCCATACAACGATGTGGCCGCTTTGGAAAAAGCATTGCAAGACCCAAATGTGGCTGGCTTTTTAGTAGAACCAATTCAAGGAGAAGCAGGAGTTAACGTGCCTGACGAAGGCTATTTAGCTAAAGTTCGGGCGTTGTGCTCTGAATACAATGTATTGCTGATTGTAGATGAAATTCAGACAGGAATTGCAAGGACTGGAAGTTTGCTTGCAATTTGTGGAAATTGCGATTGTGGTGGATCGTGCGAGCGAAAAGCTCCTACCTACGTTAGACCCGATATTCTCATCCTCGGAAAAGCACTTTCTGGTGGCGTATTGCCTGTTTCGGCAGTGCTTGCAGATGATGAAGTGATGATGTGCATTCGACCAGGCGAGCACGGCTCTACGTTTGGAGGAAACCCATTGGCCTGCAAAGTGGCCATGGCGGCTTTGGAAGTGGTGAGAGACGAGAAGTTGGCTGAGAACGCAAAGCGATTGGGCGAAATTTTCCGCGCTGAGTTGTCTGCTTTTGCAAAAACCAGCTTGTTGGTAAAACTGGTTCGCGGCAAAGGATTGCTGAATGCCATCATTGTAAACGATTCTCCTGAAAGCAAAACCGCATGGAACATCTGTTTGAGGCTGGCTAGCAAAGGACTTTTGGCCAAGCCAACACACGGCAACATCATTCGTTTTGCGCCTCCATTGGTCATGAACGAAGAACAACTTCGAGATTGCATTAGAATTATTAAGGACACCTTAACCGAATTTATCGCGTGAGTCAGTTTCATCCAAAACGGTTTATATGGCAGTCGATTATTCCGCTGCTTTTGTTGGGAACGAATACGTTCGCACAGCAGAATGATTCCTACAAAGGAGACGACCTCCATTATTTGGGTTATGTGCTGCTAACGGGAGATACTTCCGCTTGGGCCAGCGTGAAGAACGATGACATCTATTACCTATCTAAGAGTCTGTTCTTGAAAAATCAGGCAGACTTGAAGTTTGTAAAGAATGATGACCTCTACTTTTTTGGCATGGCACTTATTTCGGGCAAGAAGGAGGAGTTGGATAAAATTGTGAAAGACGATTATTACTACTTGGCAACAGCCATATTTGACAATAAAGAGAGTTCGTTGGAAAACGTTAAAACGGATGATCTTTACTACTTGGGCAAAGGTCTATTGACCAAGGACATGAATTATTTCGACCAAATCTCAAGAGACACGGCCGAATGATTAGCATTATCTGTACGACCGACCGAATCGATAGTAACTCGATGAAACTGTCTCGGGTTTATGAGCAGAAACTGCTCGGAATGGGCGAGCCCTGCCAGATACTTGACCTGCAAAGCGTTCCTGCCCAATGGATTCAGGGCAGTGCATATGGAACCAACATCCCTGAGTTTGAGCAATTGGTGGAGAAATACATTCGCTCAATCAATAAGCTCATTTTTGTAACACCAGAATATAACGGCAGTTTCCCCGGATACATCAAATTCTTTATGGATGCTTGCGATTATGGCGATCTTGCCCATAAGAAAGTGGCTTTGGTCGGTTTGGCCTCAGGACGTTCTGGCAACGTACGTGGTTTGGATCACCTCACAGGCATCTTCCACTATCTTGATACAGAAGTGTATAAAAAGAAGGTCTATTTCTCGCAGGTGCATTTGCTTATGCCAAAAGACGGAACACTGACCGATGAAATCTACCTAAAGGAAATTGAGAATCAACTTAATGGGTTTCTTGAGTTCTGATTAGCTGCTTATTCGGAATTCATAGGGCGTCATACTGGCGTCATGCTGAACTCGTTTCAGCATCTATTTTAATTAGATTATAGACCCTGAAACAAGTTCAGGGTGACGGAACCTGCTGAGACCTTAGGTTTTACTACATCAACTTTATAAACTTGTCAACCAATAACCTAATCCACTAGTATGCTAAACTGCCTCATCACCAATTGCTCATTCATCTCCAACTTCCAAGGAATGTGGCTCATTCAGGCATTTGTGTC
>JBDNJH010000029.1:0-6127 GCA_041687875.1 Flavobacteriales bacterium
CTGCTCAAGGCGGAAAGCAAACCAGAGGCTTTGTCTACAGCGGAAGCAACGCCATTGAAGAAGTGGCGTGGCTCAAATCGAACGGAAACGACCAGCAACACGAAGTCGGGTTGCTAAAACCGAATGAACTTGGCCTGTATGATATGAACGGCAACGCTTGGGAATTGTGCCAAGATTGGTATGACAAGAAATTCTATCAGCGCAGCCCGAAGGATAATCCGGTCAATACTAACGAATCCAAATATCGCGTTTCGCGCGGTGCTTCTTGGATGAGCGGAGCGGATTATTGCTTGCGCTGGTATCGAAACATCAACCACTGGCACCACAAGCGGGGCAACGGTGGTTTTCGTTTGGTGATGGAGCCGTAGTTACTGCTTCACCAATCGTTGGGTACCAATTTTATTCTCATCCCGAACGGTCACCGAATAAATGCCGGTACTCCAAGTTGAAATTGGCAAGTTGAACTGATTTTGAGCGGAAAGAACATTTTTCGAATAAACCACTTGTCCGAGGTTGTTGAAAACCGAAACGCTCACTGATTTCTCAAATTCACTTAGGTCGATGGTAAGTATTTCGGTGGATGGATTTGGCCACATGCGGAACGAGCTGCTTTCGGTTGTTTCTTCAATTCCAGTATTCAATAATGGCCCCCATTCGTAGTCGATTGCAATCGTATCAAACTCAATACTGGCGTAGTAAACAGAATCTCCGTTGGTGTTAATAGTCCATGTTTCCTCATACTGCGACTGCGATACCAGATTCTGAAAATTGCTGAAACTGCCATACATCACATCGGTTCCAACCACAAAAACCCAAGTTTGACCTCCATCGGTTTCACAGGCTCTAATCGTGTTAATCTCACCTATGCAATGTCGTCTCACCGCAACATAACCGTTGGTTTCTCTTCCGATAATCCAATTTCCATCTTCCACAATCTCGTCAAAGTCTTCATCCTTCCAGTGCAACGCCACGTCCTTGTTGTCGAAAGGAACAATAGGTGAAAGCTGCTCAGGGCGATACATTACCAAAGCCACATTGTGTGATTGCTCCACATAAGGAAGATGCTGGTTGGCGTTCGATGAAGCGCGGTCTCGCCAGTCAGCCTCCACCGGCCCCGAACCCGTGTAAATGGCAGATTTTCCGCTATTTGCGCAGATAGGCCATTGTTGATATCCTAACTTGCCCTTCCAAAAATCCTGCGTAGAGCAAAGCGTTACAGGTCCATTCTTGAAAACGGCTACATCAACATCGCAATTGACCGAACTTTTAGACAACCCACTCAACCCCTCGGCAATAGCAGGATAAGACTCAAGAGGAAACCCTTGTAGCGGTGCCAGCTGACCAAAATCCACATGATCCCACATATTTGAATCTACCAGTAGGCTCACGGTTTCGTAAATAACCTCTGGATGAAAGTAGGCCCCAGAGCTCCACTGAAATATTATTCTATCCAATTCGGTTTGGTTTTGGTTAATGATGAAGCCTTCTTCAAGCGTGTGGCCTAGGGATACAATGGTGTCGAGTTCCGAGCTCCAGGTTGCACCAACATCAGTGTAATCTATAGTTGTGGTTGCTAAAAAAGCTCCTGAATGGGAAGCATCTGATGGAGCAGGCCCTAAGCCAGTCAGTAGCCAAATAAGACTTGAGTGATTCTGCCCGTGAGCTGATTCGTATTTACCCGGATAGCTTCTTCCTGCTGCAGGAAAAAACACTCCGATATCGTTCGTTGGCAAAAGTATATCGCGCAACAACCGTTTGCTTGCCGCAATTGCCAGATTTTTAATCTCTTGGTCTTCTGCAAAATCAGCGAGGTTGATGATTCCGCTCAATGCGTAAGGCGCGTAGGTAGAAGAGAAGAATTCATAAAAGCCGTAATCGATTTTGAGCTGCAAATAGTGCTTCAGTCGCTGCTCCAAAGAAGGGTCTGCAGGTCGCCCCGTGTATTCATGCATTATCCAATCCGAACTCATCCACATAACCATATGGTTTTCAGACCAAAATCCTCTGGTCGTGTCACCGTAGTTAATCCAATATGGAACCAAATTAAGCTGTGGAATAATCTGGGAGTCATATGCTCCATTTGCTAACATCATCACTCGAACCAATTGGACAATGGCAAAATCGATGGTCGACCGTGTGGTCATTACATTAAAGATGCCGTCTAAGTACGCCTGAGTAACGGCTTGTCCTTCGTAAGCCTGAATAATCATGGCTTCTGATCCGAGATTAGTTAAGGCACTGTCGATATATTGCTGCCTTCTGTCCTCAAAAGTTTGAGCTAGGAGCCAAGTTGGACTTGATAAGAAAAGGACGAGGAGTACTAATTTGGAGAAACGCATGATGGAGATTTACTAAAATAGGATTACGAATGTAATCAATGCATGCATTGCAACTTGTCGAATTGAATTTGAATCATGTCAAGTGTATGACTATTTAGAATTATTCTAAATAAATCGACCGAAAGCTTGGTAACCTACCATGATTGGGGTATTTTTGCGCTATAATCAGGCTTCTATTTAGAACTATTCCAAATAGTAAGTGTTAAGCATAGTGAGATGATAAAAGTTTCAGAAAGTGCAGTAAAGAAGGCCAGAACTCTGATAGAGGAAGAAGGCAAAAGTCTAAACGAGGCGTTCATCCGTGTTGGGGTGAAGGGTGGAGGTTGCTCTGGTCTTTCGTACGATTTGAGTTTCGATACTGAATTGAAAGAAGACGATAAGGTTTTTGAGGATAACGGGATGAAGGTGGTGGTTGATAAGAAAAGCTTCCTCTATCTCATCGGAACTGAACTTGATTATTCGGGTGGACTGAACGGAAAAGGATTCATTTTTAAGAATCCGAATGCCAACAGAACGTGTGGCTGTGGTGAAAGTTTTGCAGTCTGAGTTAGTTGACAAGGTTTATAGAGTTGATAAGAACGAAACAAGTTAAATTGATTGAAGGCGAAACCAACTTTTAGCTGGTCGCTATTCACTAATCACTCAAAGAATGGCAGAGGAGAATATCGCATTAAAAGAGTTTACCGAAAAGGAATACGAGTACGGTTGGAGCATCGATATTGAAACCGATCAGCTTCCAAAAGGGCTTACGGAAGAAACTGTTCGCGCTATTTCTTTCAAAAAGAACGAGCCAGAATGGTTATTGGAATGGCGATTAAAAGCATTTCGATATTGGCTAACGATGGTGGAACCCGAATGGGCGCATGTCATGTATCCGAAGATTGATTTTCAAGACATCATCTATTATTCGGCTCCCAAGAAAAAGGTTGAACTAGGCAGTTTGGATGAGGTGGATGCAGACATGCTCGAAACCTTCAAAAAACTGGGCATTTCTCTAGAAGAACAAAAGCGATTGATGAACGTAGCGGGTTCGAATGTGGCGGTTGATGCCGTATTTGATAGCGTTTCCGTTAAGACCACTTTTCAGGAAACTCTTCGTGATAAGGGCGTCATTTTCTGCTCGTTCAGCGAAGCGGTTCAGAACCATCCCGAACTGATTAAGAAGTACCTCGGAAGCGTTGTGCCATACACCGATAATTTTTACGCGGCATTGAATTCGGCCGTGTTTTCAGACGGGTCGTTCTGCTATATCCCGAAAGGCGTTCGTTGCCCGATGGAGCTTTCAACCTATTTCCGCATCAATGCTATGAATACGGGGCAGTTTGAGAGAACACTCGTCATTGCAGATGAAGACAGCTATTGCAGTTATTTGGAAGGCTGTACGGCTCCACAACGCGATGAAAATCAGTTGCATGCGGCAGTTGTTGAGCTCGTTTCGATGAAAGGAGCCGAGATAAAATATTCAACCGTTCAGAACTGGTATCCAGGCGATAAGAACGGCAAAGGCGGTATTTACAACTTCGTTACCAAGCGCGGTATTTGTGCGGGTGCATATTCCAAAATTTCTTGGACGCAGGTGGAAACGGGTAGTGCCGTTACTTGGAAATATCCTTCCTGCATCCTGAAAGGCGATAATTCCATCGGAGAATTTTACTCGGTTGCGGTGACCAACAATTACCAGCAGGCCGATACGGGAACCAAGATGATTCACCTTGGAAAGAACACCAAGAGCACGATTATCAGCAAAGGAGTTTCAGCCGGGCACAGCAATAATTCGTACCGTGGATTGGTAAAAATCGGCAAGAATGCCACCAATGCACGAAATTTCTCGCAGTGCGATTCGCTTCTCCTGAGCAGCACAAGTGGCGCACACACTTTCCCATACATCGAGTGCGGAAACAAAAGCGCGAAAGTGGAGCACGAAGCCACCACAAGCAAGGTGGGCGAAGATCAGATCTTCTACTGCAATCAGCGTGGGTTAGACACGGAGCAGGCAATCGGCCTCATCGTGAATGGATATTGTAAAGAAGTATTGAACAAGCTACCTATGGAATTTGCCGTGGAAGCACAAAAATTGCTGGCCATTTCATTGGAAGGCAGCGTAGGGTAGAAATGAGTAATGTGACAATAGTATTGAGTATTGAGAAAGCCGCGAAGCCAAATTCTCATATCTCAATACTCATATCTAAAATCTAATTAATGAGTTTACTAACGATAAAAAACCTGAATGCCCGCGTGGAGGACAAAGAAATCCTCAAAGGCTTCAACCTTACCGTAAATCCAGGCGAAGTGCATGCCATAATGGGGCCAAATGGTTCTGGAAAAAGCACCTTGGCGTCCGTTTTGGCTGGCAATGAAAGCTACGAAGTAACAGGCGGAGAAGTTGATTTTGATGGGAAAAATCTGTTGGATATGGCGCCAGAAGAAAGAGCTCGCGAAGGGCTGTTTTTGGCGTTCCAATATCCAATTGAAATTCCTGGCGTGAGTAACGTCAATTTCATGAGATCAGCGGTTGCTGAGATTAGAAAGCACCGAGGTTTGGAGCCGTTAGATGCGAAGGATTTCCTTGCTCTCATGAAGGAGAAGAAAGAGTTGGTTGAACTCAGCGGAAACTTGGCTGGACGCTCGGTGAACGAAGGTTTTTCGGGAGGAGAGAAGAAGCGAAATGAAATATTCCAAATGGCGATGTTGGATCCTAAACTCGCCATCTTGGATGAGACAGACAGCGGCTTGGACATTGATGCGCTACGAATTGTGGCCAGTGGTGTTAACAAGCTCAAAACAAAAGACAACGCCTTCATCGTTATCACGCATTATCAAAGGCTTCTCGATCATATCGTCCCTGATTTTGTTCATGTTTTGTACAACGGAAAGATTGTACGTTCGGGCACGAAAGAATTGGCGTTGGAATTGGAGGAGAAAGGTTACGATTGGATTAAAGAAGAATTGGCTGAGGCATGAGCGAAATCGCAACAAAATCTATTTTGACAGAACTTGTTTCGGGTGTTGAAGGCCAAGTTGCAAATTGCAAATTGAGCCAAGAAGCTGAAGCATTTTTGGCTAAAACTGGTATTCCGAGCAAACGCCACGAAAACTGGAAATACACCAACATCAAGCGATTGTTTGACAACGGTCTGACGGTTGTTAATTCTGCTTATTCAGTTCATACTTCTGAACTGAATCTGGCAAATACAATTAGCATTGGCTTGACAAATGATGCCGTCACAAATAAGCTTCCGACCATTAATGGTGTGGACGTTTTTATGGCGGATGGCAAGACCGAATTGCTTGGTTCAACTGGTATTCATCAGAAGGAAGAATTAGCCGCGTTGAATACGGCTTTGTTCCAAAATGCACTTGTAATTCGTGTGAAGAAAGGCACGGAGCTTTCTTCAACCATTTTGCTGAATCAACGGGTTGAACTGGAGGCTAATTCGTTTGCCAATTCACGTGTCTTGATTATCGTTGAAGATGGCGCATCGGCCAAATTGGTGCATCATTTCCACGGAACGAAGAATAGTGATAGCTCGCTGCTCAATCATGTGACGGAAGTTTTTGTTGGACAAAATGCCCGATTAGAACTCAATTACCTTCAAGAAATTGGCGAAGGAAACCTGATGACAACCACCGAAGTTGAATGTCAGCGAGATTCAAATTTCACTACAAATTGCATTCAGCTAAGCGGAAAATTGCTCAGAAACAACCTCAATATCCGACTGAAAGGAGAGAATATTGAAACGCATTTGAACGGTTTCTACATGCTCAATGGCAAGGAATTGTTCGACAAC
>JBDNJH010000208.1:0-2860 GCA_041687875.1 Flavobacteriales bacterium
AGGGTTGAGGATTCGGTTTTCGTTGGGGTTTGATGCATCAAACCCTAACAGCTACTGCGTAAAGTTGAACACTTCACCATCCACTTCAATAGTGGCTTGTTTGTCGCATTCGCCCATTCCATAGTCAATGGTTCCATCGTTAAAATTGGCAGGAGAAATGACCATTGTACCTTTATTAATGTAGGCACAACCTGTTTGCAGCATAAGTGCAGTTGATGACTCCCAAGTAAAAGGATGCGTGTTTGAATCGTTGCCAGAACCCGAGCCTGTTAGTTCAAAAACATCATCATTCAAACCAGCAATTCCCATGATGCTGGCAGAGTCTGGTGTGTTGAAATGGGTGTCATCACCTTCTGTCCACGTTCTGTTGAGGTCTGCTTCCCAAAGAACTTGCTGAGAGCCCCAAGAAATAATCGCATCCGAGATGGTTTCGCTGTAGGTTGGATTTCCTAATCCATCCGCAGCACCGACAGTTAGAGAATACGTTCCTGCAAGTGTGTACTGACCTTTTGTAAAGCCATTAAAAAGTATATCAATCGTAGTTCCTTCATTTCCAAAATTCCCGCTGAATTCGGCTGTGAATGTTCCTTTTCTGGAAATTCCGTTAAAATCGGTACATCCTGTTCCATAATCAATAGTCAAGGTTTTTGGGAATGTTGAACCAAGCGGAGAAAGTGTAGCAGTTGCACAGACTGTTCCACTCAAATTCCAAGATGATTGGCTGATTTGGTCAAGCGGAGTTCCATTATTTAGCGTAGAACTCAATTGTGCAAACACATCGTTAAAAACGATAATGGCAACCGAACTATTGCTGGCGGCCTGAATGTTCTGGTGCACTACTTTCTTGCAACCAGAAATGAAAACAACACTTGTCAAAAACGTCAATACAATCGGGAAATGGAATCTTCTATTCATAATTCTTGGTTGTGAATTGGTGTGTAAAGTAACGGTATTAACGCTTTTCGTAGGTGATAAAGGTAAACGAATGCGGATGTTTTACGTCCGTTGGATGCGCAATGGTCTCAACTTCTTTCCATTCGGTTCCGAGTTTCGGAAAATGTCTATCCCCTTCAAACCTGTGGTGAATGCGTGTGAGATAAACTCTATCAACAATTGGAAGGGCAAGACGGTAAATCTGTTCGCCACCAACTATGAATGCTTCGTCATCATCTTTAGCCAAAGCCAACGCATCTTCAAGCGAGTTGACCACTTGGCATCCTTCGACCTCAAAGTTCACATCGCGGGTGATGATGATATTGGTACGATTCGGCAGCGGACGGCCAACCGATTCGTAGGTTTTTCTACCCATAATGATGGCGTGTCCGCTGGTCTTCTCCTTAAAAAACTTCAAATCATCAGGCAAATGCCAAATGAGGTCGTTGTCTTTTCCGATAGTGTTGTTCTCATCGGCTGCTACAATGATGCTGATCATCGAGTTTGTTCTTTAAGATTAAGCAATCGATTCTCTACAAGCTTCTCTCTGCTCCAATGGTTTGAAATGGACTGAATGAAATTAGCCTGCACCACCTTGGCTCGGAGCTTCAGAAACCGTTCATCTTCGAGTCTCAGATAAAGACCTTCCATCTTTCCTTCACAATAAGTAGATGGCTGTTTTTTCAATAGTTTGACAAGTTGATTCTGTGCGAAGATGCCGTTGCCGACCATTTGTATGACTGCAATGTTGATGTTTCCCAGCATAGCATTTCTCCGCTCAACAGTAAGGAATTGATTCTCTTGTCTATCATATATGTCAAAGGCCAGAAACCAGTCAGGTAACTTAGTGTAATGTATGCTGTGCTTAGCGTAGCACCATTCACCAAATAGAACGAAACGGTCTTTGAGGGTTTCGTGAAGCTGTTCAGTTCGTTTGGACAGCCAAGGCCAAATCTTGTCAAATTGGGGGGCGAATCCTGGAATAATGTAATTCCCCCTGTTCTGAACTCTTAATTCTCCATTGGAAGAAAAGGAGATTCCAACATTTGCTCCATCTGTCTTTTCTTCCAAAATGATAGGGTTCGCATAGAAGAGCGAGCGTTCTTCTGAACTCAAGACCTTATCATCTCTTACGTTCAGCCCAGACATCACAAAAAGATGCGGTGTGCGTGGAAATTTGAGAAAATTGCTCATGCCATTTTCTGTTTATAGATGGCGGATAGTTCTTCTTTACACAGAAACCGCACCTTTATCTTCTCCTTTTTTAGGTTGTCTTCCCAACCGACCCACTTACTGTCTGCTGCCTGCACAATAGGTGATTTACCTTTGTTAGAAACGGCAACAGCCACGAATTTCCGATCTGATGGGTCAAACCCAATAGAGTGGAGTGCTTCAGGAAATTCATCAAAATCGTCTGCTCCGACAGAAGTGATTGGCACTTGCTTCACTCGATTGGTATTTTTCTGATTGTTGAGAATGTATTTCAGAAATTGATGGCTAAAGGAGTTTTGAGTACAGAGCATTTTATTCTGGTACTCATTCAAAATATGCCACTGATCGTCTAGCACCACCTGATGCCTGCCTTGGATGACCGATTGAACGAACTCGGCACAGCAGGATTGGCATGTGTTCGACATGTGATTGCCGTCCGCAGTTAGCGGTACATTGGTATCAACGATTACCTCTGTCATTTTTCTTGAGCCTTCTTTCTGGCAGCTTCGGTCATTGCCATCAGGTCTTCGAGTTCGTCTCCGAAGAAATTCTCCGGCCAGTTGGTCACATTACCGAACAGGTCAATATTCAGCGCTTCCAATTTTGCACCATTCTTGTCCTGATGGATAAAATAGATTGCCACATCCTCGGGACTAATCACTCCCTCTGCCACTCTGCGTTGAATTCGTCTTATCAGATGCTCAGAATGGGATTC
>JBDNJH010000209.1:0-8491 GCA_041687875.1 Flavobacteriales bacterium
GACAGCGAGTTTACTTGGAAAGACTTTCAAGCACGGAACAATAACGAGCTAGTTGCCATTTTGGGCAACTTCGTGAATCGTGCCGTGGTTCTTACACACAAATATTTTGATGGGAAAGTTCCTACTGGAGATTTCGATCAATACGTCTTGGATGAAGTAAAATCGCACTACGAAAAGGTGGCTTCAAACCTTGATAAGTTCAATTTCCGTCAGGCGTTGGCAGATGCTATGAATATGGCGCGAATTGGAAACAAGTATTTGGCCGACAACGAGCCTTGGAAAACCATCAAAACGGATGAGGCTGCTGCTCAAAAGGTGATAGCCACTTCGCTGGTTATTGCCGAGCATTTGAAGAATGTGATTGCTCCATTCCTACCGAATACGTCCGAGAAACTGGCGTATATTCTGAATGTTGAAGGTGGGAATTGGAATGCGGAAAGCACCATTTCGGTAGGACATCAATTAAATGCGGCAGAACTCCTTTTCACAAAGTTTGAAGATGAGGACGTGGAAAAGCAAGTGAACAAACTGAAGGAAGCTGCTGCCGCTGCTCAAACTTTCACGCTAGAACCCGCCAAGGAAGAAACTACGTTTGAGGATTTCCAAAAGCTTGACATCCGAATTGCCACCATTGTGGAAGCTGAAAAGGTTGCTAAAACCAAGAAACTTCTGAGGTTGAAAGTGGATACAGGAATGGGCCAACGCACGGTGGTTTCTGGCATTGCGGAGTTCTATTCGCCAGAAGAAATTATTGGAAAACAGGTTTGTTTATTAGCAAATCTCGCGCCTCGCGAGATTAAAGGAATTGAAAGCCAAGGCATGATTTTAATGGCCGAAAGTCCTGAAGGAACGCTCAGTTTTGTGTTGCCAGATCAGGTGGTGGCAAACGGTTCTTCTGTGAGCTGAGTCCTCATCATAAATAATTCTTAGTGCTCCTGTAAGAATTTATTTGGCCGTGATTGATGATTTTGACGTGCAGAGAACAAACAATCAAGCATTCTTGTGGTTTCTTTCGCAAACTAACTCATTACCATTCCACTATGAACGTCAGACTTTTCTCTCGCTTTTTATCTTTTCTGTTATTTAATTTTCTTTTTCAATACGCCTCAGCACAAAATCTAAACTCAGATTTTTACGATGGCCAGCTTTGGGTTCAAATCAACCCAACATCAACCAAAACACTTTCTCATGCTGTAGATAAGGTTGAACTTGACCCGATTGCAGTGCTTTTGGGAAAAGAACTGACGAATGAATACGGTTTAACGAGGGTTCGCAAACCGTTTCATTTTGCCATTGACCCTGCTATTAGCGAAGTGTATCAGTTGTTCTTTTCTGCCGAAGGAAGAGAGTTGGAATTTGCAAGAGAACTCGAGAAATTATCGGTGGTCAATTACGCAGAGCGTGTTCCTATAATGCGGCCAACGCTTACGCCTAATGATCTTGGCCCTGCTTCTGGCACCAACGACCAATGGGGATTGCACCGCATTCAGGCACAACTGGCGTGGGATATCACCACAGGTAATACGCAAGTGAAAGTGGCGGTAGTCGATGATGCTGTTTTGACAACGCACCCTGACCTTATTCCAAATCTTCTACCTGGTTATGATGTGGCCGACAATGATGCCGATGCCATGCCAAATGAAACAGGAATGAGCCATGGAACGCACGTGGCTGGAATTGTTTCTGCAGCAACCAACAATGGTTTGGGTATTGCGAGTATTGGATTCAATGTGAAAATTATCCCGGTAAAGAGTTCCAACTCAAGTCAATTTATTAGTGATGCGTATGCTGGAGTTGTTTGGGCTTATCAGAATGATGCGGATGTGATTAACATGTCGTGGGGTGGTTCGGGCTTCAGCCAAACGGGGCAGAACATCATCAACAATGCCTACAGTGCGGGATGCGTGAATGTGGCTGCGGCTGGCAATGACAACGTAACTACCATCTTTTATCCTGCGGGATATAATAATGTGATTAGTGTGGCAAGTACCACCACCAATGACGCGAAGAGCGGGTTTTCTAATTACGGAACTTGGGTTGATATTTCAGCGCCAGGAAGCGCCATCCGAAGCACCTATTTCACAGGAAATTATACCCCAAGTTATGCCGATCTTCAAGGCACATCCATGGCATCTCCAATGGTTGCTGGGTTGTGTGGACTGGTCAAATCGGTTAACCCACAAATGACTCAGACCCAGATTGAGAACTGTGTTCTATCCACTGCAGACAACATCAATTCTGTAAACGGAAGCTTTATTGGGCAACTAGGTTCTGGAAGAATAAACGCCTATCAGGCGGTTCTTTGTGCTCAAACAACAATAAACGCACCTCCAATTGCTGTTATCAACGCTACAAATACGGTGAAATGTCCGGGAGGAAGTGTTCAGTTTTTCGGTAGTTCCATTGGTGGCTTGCCAACCACCTATCAGTGGAGTTTTCCTGGAGGAAATCCTGCTACATCAACGGCACAAAATCCAATCATCAATTATCCTTCGCTGGGAACTTATAACGTAACTCTAACCCTGACTAACGCTTTCGGAAACGATGCAGAAACCCTCAGCAACTTTGTGGAAGTAAGCACAAATGGAACTGACATTTTCTACGAACAGGATTTTGAGAACGGCACATTTGCACAGATTGGTTGGCTACTTGAAAACCCTGACAATGCAACAACTTGGGCTGTGACCACGGTTGCAGGTTCTGTTTCAGGATCTAAAGCCGCTGGAATCAATTTGTTCAATTACAATGCTACAGGTCAGCGTGACGGTCTTATTTCGCCCGTGCTCGATTTCTCTGGACATAATAACATTAAACTCGATTTTCAGCACGCTCACCGCAGGTTTTCACAAGAGTTCAGCGATTCGCTCATCGTTAAAGTATCTACTGATGGCGGCAGCACTTATCCGTTTCGCGCTTTTGCAGTAGCCGAAACGGGCACAGGAACATTTGCCACTAATGGTATTCTCAATCAAAATTTTGTACCAACCAATGGTGTTGATTGGTGTTTTGGTGGCGATTTGGGTTCTGGCTGTTTTACAATTGACCTCAGCAATTTTGATGGCGAAAGCAACGTGAGGCTCAAGTTTGAGATTTACAACGATTATGGAAATAATATCTACGTTGATAATATTCAACTTTCGGGAAACTGTTTCTTCCAGCCCGAACCACCAATTGCCGATTTTTCTGCCTCGGCAACAGCAGTTTGCTCTGGAAGTAGTATTCAATTTACAGACGAGAGCGACAATCTTCCTACGGGGTTTGTGTGGTCTTTTCCTGGCGGAACTCCCAATTCTAGCACGCAACCTTCTCCAAGCATTGTTTACAATGCACCCGGAACGTATCCTGTAACGCTGACGGTTTCAAACACATTGGGAAGCAATCAGATGACACAATCATCGTACATCACAGTGAATGCTTCGCCAAATTTGCAGTTGAACCAAACGGTAGCGAGTATCTGTAATGGTGAAAGTACATCTGTGGTTGCTTCTGGAAACGCATCGAGCTATGCTTGGAGTCCTGCGACAGGTCTTTCAGGGACTTCTGGTGCCACGGTTACTGCCTCTCCATCAGCCAATACCACCTACACCGTTTTGGCCAGCCTCAACGGATGCACGTCTCAGCAAACCATTGATGTAACGGTAAATCCTAACCCTGCAGTTCCATCGGTTATTTCTCAGAACCAACTAGGTTTTGTAATGCTTGCCCCTGCTAGCGTAGAAGGATTTCATGCGTATCAGGCGCCCTCTGCAGGCTGGGGATTTATTCCGTTCAACGCATGGAGCGTAGAGGCCGACATGGTTATTGCCCGAAGTGGAGCAACAGATAGCCTTCTATGCACAGCGGCATCAAACGCTCAGAGCATTGCAGGAAAAATTGCAGTGATTTATCGGGGTACGTGCGAATTCGGCATCAAAGCGCTAAACGCGCAGAACGCTGGTGCCGTAGGTGTAATTATCGTGAATAATGAGGCTGGAAATGCCACAATGGACATGGGCGCAGGAGTGAACGGGCCAGCTGTTACCATCCCAACCGTAATGGTTTCGCAATCAGTTGGGGCACAACTCAATGCAGCCGTCAGGTCAGGTGCTGGGCGTTCAGTTCTTGGTCAGTTTGCTGGCGGAGATTTAACCTTCTGCCCAAATGAAAGCATTCGGCTTGCAGCACCTTTCGGCTACAACAATTATTTGTGGAGCAATGGAGATAACACCGCTGTGGCAGACATAACTTCAACTGGAACACATCAAGTTTCCGTGTACAATGAATTCGGTTGCGAGGCACAGTCGATTTCCTTCAATACCTCATTATACGCTGTGACGCAACCTTCAATTATTGATAATGGGGGCACTCTTACTTCAAGTATAACAGGAGTAAACTACCAGTGGTATTTGAATGGTGAGCCATTGTCAGGAGCAACTGAATCTGAAGTGGCACTTCAAGGAGCCGGAAACTACTCCGTGGAAGTAACAGACCAGAATGGCTGCATTACTGAGTCAGACCCTTACGAAGTGACTTTGGTGGGAATTTCTGATAGGGTAAACTCAGTGTTAAAGATTTGGCCAAATCCTACTTCTGACGACCTTTTCTTAAATCTGCCAATAGACCATGGTTTCCAACAGCTGATGTTGTTTGCTGCCAACGGCCAATTGATTCAAACTGAAAATATTGGTTTAAGAACGGGGCAGACAATCGTTTCCATGTCAGCACTTGCCAAGGGAATCTATATTCTCAGATTGGAAGGAGCGAATGGAATTGAGGTCCATAGAGTCGTGAAAGACTAATCTTCTACCAGCCATTCATTGTCGAACTTGGGTTCATGTAATCCTATATTTGCCACGCATATTGCTTTGGCAAAACATGCGGCCCCGTAGTTCAATGGATAGAATAGAAGTTTCCTAAACTTTTGATAGCAGTTCGATTCTGCTCGGGGCTACAATAAACCTTAATGGATTAGTTCTCTCAGCACACCAACTTTCCGCATCAACTCATCAAACTGCGAAAAATCGAGGGTCTGTTGGCCATCTGTAGCCGCCTTTTCGGGGTTTTGGTGCATTTCGATGATGAGTCCGTCTGCACCTGCGGCCACACTTGCCAAAGCCATTGGTATTACATGCCTACGGATGCCGATACCATGTGAAGGATCTACAATAACAGGAAGGTGTGATTTCTCTTTTAGAATGGGTACTGCATTCAGATCGAGTGTATTTCGGTACACCTGTTCAAACGTTCGGATACCGCGCTCGCACAGCAGTAACTTCTCGTTGCCGCTTTTAAAAACGTATTCAGCCGAATAGAGCAATTCGTCAATGCTGCCGCTGATGCCGCGTTTGATCATCACGGGTCGGTCAATCTCGCCTAGTGCCTCCAAGAGGTTGAAATTCTGAGAGTTTCGCGCTCCAACCTGAAAAATATCTACGTAAGGCAACATCGGTTCAATCTGGCTGGATTCCATCACCTCGGTAATAATTTTGATGCCTTTGGCGCTGCACTTCTGATGAAAAAGTTTTAGACCCTCAATTCCCAATCCTCGGAAACTGTACGGACTTGTGCGCGGTTTGTAAACGCCACCGCGCATGAATTTCACGCCATGTTTCACCAATTGCTCAAGGGTAGCATCTATCTGTTCCTCACTTTCAATACTGCACGGACCGGCCATCATTGCAAAATCGTTTGGGCCGATTTGAACACCATCGCCAAAATCAATAATTGTACGGTCAACCTTCCACTTATCGCTAACCATTTTGTGGTTTCCGCTTACGCGATGCACATCCATAATTCCAGCAAGTTGACCTATCCTACGAATGTCAAAATCGCCTTTGGGCGTACAGATGAGGTAATTTCCAAGCTGTGTACTCACAGGATAGAACGGAATTCCTTGACCGTCCAACGCCTCTTTCAACTTGCTGTTTGTGGTCGCATCAATATTCTTTTTAAGTTGAATAATCATGATTTTCGGTTCTTAGTGATGTAATTGACAAACTCAGATGTGGCATCAGCAAGGTCGCTGCGTTTCGCAATATGGTTGATGAATGCGCTGCCGACAATGGAGCCGCGCGTATGGCGTGCAGCCATATCAAAATCTTCAGGTGTCTTAATATTGAAGCCAACCATCACAGGATGTTTAAGCGACATAGCATCTAAACGACTGAGGTAACTTTCAGCTGCGCCAATACCACCGCCAGAACCAGTAGTGCTAGAACTACTTACGGCATAAATGAATGATGTGCTGTTTTCATCGATATATCTGATACGCTGTTCCGAAGTTTCGGGGGTTACGAGAAAGATATTGCTGAGGCCGTGCCGTTCAAACAACACTTGATAATGTTGTAGGTAAAACTCGATTGGTAAATCAGGAAGAATGATGCCACTGACACCCGTTTCGGCACATTGCTCGCAGAATTTTTCCACTCCAAACTGAAGCACAGAGTTGTAATATCCCATCAGAATCTTCGGTATTCCCGAAGGATTTTCTCGAAGTTGATCGAATATTCTGTCCAGCGAAATGCCATTTTTCAGCGCAATTGTACTACTGTTCTGAATAATGGGACCATCGCTCAATGGGTCGGAATACGGAATGCCAATCTCTACCATATCGGCACCAGATTTTTCCAATTCTGATAGAATGGTCGGGAGACTTCCGAGTTCTGGGAAACCCGCTGTCACATAGATGTTCAACAATGGGCCAGATGGTTTTTCAACTATTTCTTTAATGGTTGTCATGCTGCATGTTTGTTGCGTAAATATCCAAATCCTTGTCTCCACGACCGCTTAGGTTGATGACAACCGTATCTGATTTTTTCAAATCCATTTTTTCGAGATAGGCCAGCGCATGTGCTGATTCTAGTGCGGGAATGATGCCCTCCGTGCGGGCAAGTAAAAGCCCAGCATCCACGGCTTCTTGATCGGTTACGCTGCTATAAATCACCCGACCAATTTCATGCAAATGTGCATGTTGCGGTCCAATTCCAGGGTAATCAAGTCCAGCAGAAATGCTGTGCGGCTCAACCACTTGACCATCTGCGGTCTGCAAAATTTTAGTCATGCTGGCGTGCAATACTCCGTTGCTGCCCAGGGTCAATGTGGCTGCGGTTTGGTCAGTGTCCGTGCCAAGTCCAGCCGCCTCCACGCCTATCAACTGCACCTTCGGTTCATCCAAAAAATGATAGAACGCACCGATGGCATTGCTGCCACCGCCAACGCAGGCCAAAACGTGGGTCGGCAGCCCGTTGAGCTGCTTCTTCATCTCCTCGCTAATGACAGATTGCAAACGCGCCACCAAATCGGGGTACGGATGCGGACCCACCACAGAACCAATGATATAGTGCGTGTCCATCGGATGGTTAATCCAATCTCGGATGGCCTCGTTTGTAGCGTCTTTGAGTGTTTTGCTTCCGCTCGAAACTGCCACCACTTTAGCTCCCAACATATTCATCCGTTGCACGTTTGGCGACTGGCGCGCAATGTCCTTTTCGCCCATATATACAATGCACTCCATTCCCATCAGGGCACATGCTGTGGCCGTGGCAACGCCATGCTGACCAGCCCCTGTTTCGGCAATTATCCGTGTCTTTTTCAAGGCTTTTGCAAGCAATATCTGGCCTAAAGCGTTATTAATTTTATGTGCTCCCGTGTGGCATAAATCCTCCCTTTTCAGGTAGATGGTTGCGCCATATTTGGAACTCAGCCGTTCTGCGAGGTAAAGCGGAGTTGGTCGTCCCACGTAATCGTGCAGCAACCGCTGAAATTCTTTTTGAAAATCAGCGGACGCTAAAATTTTGAGATAGGAGTTCTTCAGTTCAAGCACATTCGGGTAAAGCATTTCTGGGATGAATGCGCCCCCGAACTCTCCGTAGAATCCTGCTTCGTCAATTTGGTGTGTCTTTTTCATTTGTTCAATGCATTAAAAAGCTAGAAGTATTTTTCGTTACGCTTACTATTGAAAACATATTTTTAGCCACAGATGCACGGATTTTCACTGATTACTCGGATTAAATTTGCTCTGTGAAAAATCTGTGTGAATCCGTGCATCTGTGGCTCTTTCATGTATTATTAAAAAGGTCGTTTATCATTTTGTTTGTGTATGAAAACTGATAGTGGTTAAAAACTGTTTTAACAGCAAAACGTCCTTCGCGCCTGATTCCGTTTCAAACTTGCTGTTCACATCAATTCCTGCAAAAGCTGGATGATTTAGCTTTAAAATCTCATCCGCATCATCTACACCAATTCCTCCGCTTAACAAAAACGGAGTAGTTCCAGCGTAGTTGGAAAGCTGCTGCCAATCGAATTTCCTTCCGCTGCCACCGTGCTCTGGGGTTGCGGTATCGAACAGGAAAAAATCTGAAACGGACGTGAATTTTTCCGTTTCCTCCCAATTGAAATCATTGGTAATATGAAACACTTTGATGATTCCGATTCCGTTTTCTTTCAAACGCTGAGCATATTCCAATGGCTCGTTTCCGTGAAGCTGCGCGAACTCAAGATGAAGAAATTTGCA
>JBDNJH010000210.1:0-3216 GCA_041687875.1 Flavobacteriales bacterium
CCAGCGTTTTGCTGTATGTATCTCGAACGTGGTGTAGTATTGAGTCCATGCTTTTATAGTATCTATCCCAAAATTTGGGAGCGCAAATGTAGCTATTTAGTTTTTAGATGCAAGTGGTAAATGCGGATAAAAATGAAGTGTTTTATAAAGGTTCATTTGTTTAAAATTTTGGGCGTTCCCCTGCGCGAAACCATGGCAGAAGTCTTTAAGGTCGGATACCCAGGGTCAGGTTTTCCGCTGTATCCCCCAAGAAGATTGGGGGATGCCGCTACAACCCTTAACGCAAGCCCACATCCATCTCAGTCTGTTCCGGAAGGTTCGCATTCTGCGCAACTCTTTTCTCTGTCAACTTTATCTCTTTATCAACTCCGTAAACTAATCCTCCAAATACTTAGGTCTGCGTTCCTGGGTTCGCTTCAAAGCTTGTTCGTTGCGCCAATCATCCACCAGTTTGTCATTTCCTGAAAGCAGCACATCTGGCACTTTCCAGCCTTTGTATTCTGCCGGGCGCGTATAAACGGGAGGAGCAAGCATTCCATCCTGATGGCTATCAAATAGGGCAGAGGTTTCGTCTGAGATTACGCCTGGAATAAGACGGATAATGGCATCGCAAACCACAGCAGCAGCCAATTCTCCACCAGTAAGCACGTAATCGCCAATAGAGATTTCTTTGGTGATGAAGTGCTCTCGAACGCGTTCGTCAATGCCTTTGTAGTGTCCACACAGGATAATCATGTTGCCTGTAGATGATAAGCGGTTGGCCATTGGTTGGTCAAACTGCTCGCCATCGGGTGTCATGTAAATCACTTCGTCATAGTCGCGCTCCGCTTTCAAAGCGGCAATGCAACGGTCAATAGGTTCGATGGTCATCACCATGCCAGCACCACCACCAAACTGGTAATCGTCCACTTTTTTGTGCTTGTCAAGTGTGTATTGACGCAGGTCGTGGAATTCAATTTTCACCAAGCCTTTGTCTTGTGCTCGTTTGAGAATACTGTGGCTAAACGGCCCCGAAAGCAGTTCGGGATGTATGGTGATAATGTCGAAACGCATAGGCGGCAAAGCTAATGTGATAGCAGTACTAAATCCTAAAAAAGAAAATTTGAAATGCTTGGATTTGCGATTAACGCCTTACGATTTTCCAATTCTAGAGACCTTTTCTAAAGGAAGAACCAATTGTAAACAATTATAAATGCGTTGAATCTGGCTCAAGGCATCACCATCTGCTTTCGCGCCTTCCTTTTGTCATTCAGATGAAGAATGCCGTTGGCAGCAACAGACAGGATAATGACACCAGCACCAGCATAAAACCCAAGGTTCAACTCTTCGTGTTCATGGAATATAATGGCGGCCAAAATGATGGAATAGATGGGTTCGAGATTCACAGAAAGGTTCATTACAAAGGGCGAAACTTGCTTCAGTGCTTGATACGAAAGCTGCATGGCGTACACAGTGCAAACAAGACTCATTATAGTCAGATAACCAGTATCGGACAGAGACGGAATGAGCGTTGGAGCTGGGAATAGGTAGAGGTAAAGCGGAGCCAAAATAGTGAGTGTTCCCAATCCTCCAATGAGTTCGTAGAAAAGCAAGTTGCGCGGCCCGTGGTTCTCTAATAATCCTTTGGTCTGAATGGTGAAATAAGCACAAAGCAACGCACTTATCAACCCTAAGGAAATGCCAACCGCATACAGTTGCTGAAAGCGGAAAATGAGGTAAATGCCAAAAATGGTAAACAAACCTAGAATGAGTTCTGTGGCCTTTGGTTTAGTCCTATTGATAAGCGGGTCGAGGATAGCGGTGAATAGTGCGGTGCTTGCCAGCGCACTAAGTGCAATAGACACGTTGGAATACTTGATAGAACCGTAGAATGCTACCCAATGCAGGGCAATCATCGCACCTACAAACGCAATCTTTTTCATCTCTTTCCAAGGTGGTGGTTCTAGTTCACCTTTCCATTTAAGAAAAACGCCTAAAGCTATGACTGTAAGTAAAATACGCCACCAAACAAGTGGGTATTCTTGGAGCGTAATTAGCTTGCCAAGTATGCCTGTAAATCCCCAAAGGAATATGGCAAAATGCATTTGAAGATAGGCGCGTTGCATGGGGCGCAAATGTCGCTAAATAGTGGTTCGAGAATCAGAAGTTCCTTCAGGGAATTGGACAACGAGTATTCCAACTCCTAACTCCTGCTTTTCAACAAAAGAAAAACGCCTCCTCAGTCCCCAATTGCTCCCGAATTTCCGCTTGTTCGTCTTTGTTTGCCACCGCAACGATTACCTGCGGATTTTCTAGCTGATTGATTCCTGCTACGTTCTCCATCAACTTGCCATACACGTGCTTATTGATCTTGTTTGGGTTGTTGCACATCCAACGGAAATCAATTCCTGCTTCTAAAAGTCCTTTTGAAAGCATTTTTCCCTTTGATGCCGCTCCCCAAACTACTAGTGGTCGCGCAGAATCATGGCTCAGTTTGAGGAACCACATTAGTTTTAGTTCGAGGAAACGATTGTCGGCATAATTTGGGTCGTTTCGAGATGACCTCGAACTGTGGTCACGCCAATGATGAAGAATTTCTGAGCATGGAATTACATTCAATCCATTGCCGAAGAATCGGAAGGTGAGGTCGTAGTCTTCGGGATATTGGTCGGAATTGAACGCGCCACACTTGTCAAGGTCTTCTCGGAAAACCATCCAGCAGGGAGAAGGAATCACGCATTCACGATAAATGTCCAAATAGTTGGTGCCAGATGCGGTCAGTCCGTTCAGCCACGATTCGTAGTAGCGATAACCATCTTTTAGCTCTTCATTAGAAAAATATTTCACCTGTCCGACTGCAACGTGACCAGAACCGTTCTTCAGCAGATTACGCTTCAGAATCTCCAGTTTGTTCGAAGCCATGATGTCGTCTGCATCCATTCGTGTTATGAATTCACCCGAAGATTTGGAGTATGCTAATCGCAGCGCGTCAATGATTCCCGAGCCATCATTCTCAAACACTAGAATGCGTTTGTCTGCTTGCGCGAATTGGTTCACAATGGCTTTGCTGTCATCGGTAGAACCATCGTTCACCAATAGAAGCTCCCAATTGGTCTCCGTCTGCGCTAAGATGGAGGAGAGGCACTCGTTAAGAAACGGACCAGCGTTCTTGCAGGGAAGAATGATGGAAATACGCAGATTATCCGAGGTCAATTCTTCACCAGTTTAACCGTCTCC